>JAFXHN010000057.1 GCA_017536365.1 Bacillota bacterium
AGTATTGGAAAAGGACTGTGGGCCCTGTAAGGACTGCCCTTGAAAAAGCTCTGAAAGTTCTGGACTATTATGGTTTTGAAGTGGAAATGGGCCATAAAGAGGTTGGAGGAGTAAAGGCGAAACTCGTAGGGACCGGCTCTTTTGATCATGTAATGGAACAGCTGGAGATCGACTGGAAGTATGCAGAAGCTCTTCAGGCTGCGGACAATGAGGCTCAGGTAAAGAATATAGTAAAGGATATCTTCAGATATAATGGTCTGGATGTTACTTTCCAGGCTAAGCCTATAGAATTGGCTGCGGGAAACGGCGAGCATACTCATTTGGGAGTTGCCGCTAATTTGAAAGACGGAAGAAAGATCAATTTGTTTACATCTCTTGATAAGGATCAGTTTATGACTCCTATCGGATACGGTGGACTTATGGGACTTCTAAAGAATTACGAAATCGTAAATCCGTTTATTTCTTCCACAAACGATGCTCTCAACAGACTTAAACCGGGATTTGAAGCACCGGTATGTATAGTTACATCTTTGGGACACGATCCAAGCACTCCTTCAAGAAACAGGACAGTGCTGGCAGGCCTGGTAAGAGAGCTTGGGAATCCGTATTCAACAAGATTTGAATTGAGATCACCAAATCCGAAAAGCAATACATATCTGGTAATAGCTACTGCATATATGGCTATGCTGGATGGTATAAGAGCTGTTCTGGAAGCAAAGAAAACTCCGGCGGAATTAGAAAAAGAAATTTCAAAAGAATACGGAGAAGAAGGCTTCTACCTTGAAAGGGACAGAGTTTACAGAAGTGAAAAGAACGTATTTGACGAATATACTCCTGCTGAAAGAAACAAACTTTTCGGAAGAGCTCCGGAAACTGTGTGGGAAAATATTTCCGCTTTGGATGCAAATCCGGAAAAACTGAAAGTGCTTTACAGAGGAGACGTATTCAACGATTTGACTATAGCTTCGTATAAAGAAGCAATGATAGATATGTGGCAGACAGAGCTGTCCGTGAGGATCATTCACGAATATCAGGACATAGCGAAAGAATGTGTCAAGATAGAGGGAGAGGAAGAGACAGACCTTGATGCTGCAAACTGGAAAGAGGTAAGGGATTTGAAAGCTTATCTCATGAAGGACAGTATAGAAAAGAAATCCTTGTCTACAAGGATAAGAAAAGCATTGACAGATAAAGATTATCCGTTGGCTTCCCTGCTGCAGGTAGAAATGCACAATAAAATCGAGGAGCTGATCGAGAAATACAGTGAATATAAGAAAAACATATTTTAAAGGGTGGTGCAGACATGCTGGATATTAAAAGAATCAGAAGTGAATTTGAAGATGTTAAAAAGGCTGTAGAATCAAGAGGCCATGGAGATTTCAACCTTCCTAAAGCAGTTGAACTTGATGAACAGAGAAGAGCTTTACTTGCTGAAGTAGAACAGCTCAAGAATAAACAGAATGCTTCATCAAAAGAAATACCAAAACTCAAAAAAGAAGGAAAAGATACAACAGAGCTGATGGCGGAAATGAAGGCACTGTCAGAAAAGATCAAAGAAGGAGACGAAAAAGTAAAAGCTGTTGAAGCAGAACTTCAGGAAACTCTTCTTGGTATCCCTAATACACCGAATCCATCCGTTCCTGTTGGAGGAAGCGATGAAGACAATGTAGAAGTGAAAAGATGGGGAACTCCTAGAGAATTCGATTTTGAATTTAAAGCTCACTGGGATGTGGGAACAGATCTTGACATCTTTGATTTTGAAAGAGCAGCCAAGATCTCCGGAGCCAGATTTACGGTATATAAAGGCTTAGGCTCAAGACTTGAAAGATCTGTAATGAACTTTATGCTTGACCTTCATACAGAAGAACACGGTTATACAGAAATACTTCCTCCTTTTATGGTGAACAGAGCGGCAATGACAGGCACAGGTCAGCTTCCTAAATTCGAAGACGATATGTTCCATGTACCTGCAAAGGACTTCTTCCTTATCCCAACAGCGGAAGTTCCTCTCACAAATTTGAGAATGAACGAAATAATAGACGGAGCGGAACTGCCTCTCTATTATACAGCATATACACCTTGCTTCAGAAAAGAAGCAGGATCTGCAGGAAGAGATACAAGAGGACTGATCAGACAGCATCAGTTCAACAAGGTTGAACTTGTAAAACTGGTAAAACCAGAAACTTCTTACGCAGAATTGGAAACACTTCTTGAAAGTGCTGAAAGAGTTCTTCAGATCCTTGAGATCCCATACAGAGTAGTAAAACTCTGCACAGGAGACCTTGGATTCAGTTCAGCTATGACATACGATATCGAAGTATGGATGCCAAGTTACGGAAGATACGTTGAAATTTCATCCTGCAGCAACTTCGAAGATTATCAGTCAAGAAGAGCGGGCCTCAGATACAGACCTGAGCCAAAAGCTAAAGCTGAATTGGTTCATACTCTCAATGGTTCGGGCCTTGCTATCGGAAGAACTGTAGCAGCTATTTTAGAAAACTATCAGCAGGCAGACGGAAGTGTAGTGATCCCTGAAGCACTCAGAAAATATATGGGTACAGACAGAATTGAGAAGAAATAGAAAAAAATTAATAAATTTCTAATATAAACGTTGATTTTTTCAACAAAGTATTGACACCCATTAAGATTTACGGTATTATCACATAAGTAATTTAATAAGTTAAGGCGATGACAAGAATCAGTTTGAAAAAGGCCTCTTCAGAGAGCTGTTGGTTGGTGAAAAACAGTGTGGACATTCAAACGGCTCCTCTTCGAGCCATTGGACCGAACAATTATTTTAGTAGGCTCCAACGGGTTCTCCCGTTACAGAGATAGATATTCACAGGATATCGATAAAGCGGGTGTAAGTTTTTTACATCAAGAAGAGTGGTACCGCGGATTACCCCGTCTCTTTGTTATTAGAGACGGGGATTTTTTTTCTTAGAGGGTACATCATAGCTGAGATAAAAATGAAATGAAATAAGAGTAAAATAAGAGAAAGGAATTCGACAAATGATTAAAACAGGCGCACAAATCGTTATGGAGTGTTTGCTGGAACAGGGCGTTGATACAGTGTTCGGATATCCGGGCGGAACTGTAATAGACCTTTATGATGCATTATATGAATACTCTGATAAGATCCATCATGTGCTGACTGCACATGAGCAGGGGGCATCTCATGCAGCAGACGGATATGCAAGATCCACAGGAAAACCGGGTGTAGTGATCGCAACTTCAGGCCCGGGTGCAACAAATCTGGTAACAGGACTGGCAACAGCAAATATGGACTCTATCCCTATGGTCGCTATCACAGGAAACGTAAATATAAACAATCTGGGAACAGACGCATTCCAGGAAGTAGACATCTACGGCGTAACATTCCCGGTCACAAAGTACAGCTTTATCGTTAAAGATCAGAAAGACATTGCTGATGCATTAAGAAAAGCGTTCTACATAGCTCAGGAAGGAAGACCTGGTCCGGTACTGGTGGACATCCTTAAGAATGCGCAGTCAGGAACAACAGAATTCGAACCTGCAGTGCCAAAAGAAATTTTACCTAAGAACGATAAACTCACAGGCGAATCAATAGAAAAAGCCATCGATATCATAAACGAAGCTAAAAGACCTATGATCTTTGCCGGCGGCGGTGTAAATCTGTCAAATGCAACAGACAGCCTTATGAAATTCGCAAACAAGATCGGTTCACCTATCTCTCTCTCAATGATGGGTCTTGGCGGATGCCCTGCAGATTATGAATATTTCACAGGAATGCTGGGAATGCACGGAACAAGACTTTCATCAACTGCGGTTACAAACTGCGACCTCCTCATTTTAGCGGGAGCAAGAATGTCAGAGAGAGTAACAGGAAATGCAAAGACCTTTGCTACTCATGCAAAGATACTCCATCTGGATGTTGACGCGGCTGAGATCAATAAAGTAGTAGACTCTACAACAAGTGTCATCGGAGATTTGGATACAGTTCTTTCTATCCTTGCAGAAAAGGTTGAAGAAAAGACCGATATGGCTTGGAGAAAGCAGATCCTTAAATGGAAAAAAGAATATCCGGTAGTAGTAGAAGAAAGAGGAAAGATAGCTCCTCATAATCTTGTAAGAACAGTTGCTGAAAAAATGCCTAAAGATACTATCGTAGTAACAGACGTAGGACAGCATCAGATCTGGGCGGCTCAGCACTATCCAATAAACAACCCAAGATCATTCATATCATCCGGCGGTCTGGGAACTATGGGCTTCGGTCTCGGAGCGGCTATAGGCAGCAAGAGCGGTAACCCTAACAGAAAAGTAGTTCTCTTTACAGGAGACGGCAGCTTCCAGATGAACTGCAATGAGATCGTTACAGCTGCAACACAGGGTTTGGACATACTGATCGTTCTGGTAAATAACGGCGTTCTCGGTATGGTAAGACAGTGGCAGAAGCTGATGTACAAGCAGCATTACAGCCAGACAACTCACAACAGAAAGATCGATTACGTAAAACTTGCTGAAGCTTTCGGAGCGACAGGTTTTGACGTTACAACTATGGATGAACTCGAAGCGGCGATAGACGCATCAATGGATATCAAGGGTCCTGTTATCATCAATGCAATGATAGACAAAGACTTCAGTGCACTTCCAATGGTTCCTCCGGGAAACAAGTATAACGAGCAGATATTTAAAATAGAAGTATAGGAGGGATAAATAAGATGGAAGAAAGAAGATATGTATTGTCCCTGATCGTACAGAATAAAGCGGGTGTTTTGAGCAGGATATCAGGACTGCTCACAAGAAGAGGTTTTAACATAGATTCAATTTCCGCTGCAGAAACGGAAAAACCGGATATCTCTTTGATAATCATCGTATTCCAGGCTGATGCTCATACCGCGGAACAGATCATGAAGCAGCTTGAAAAACAGGTAGACGTATTTGAGATAAGAGAGCTCAGATCACCAGAATCTGTAACAAGAGAGCATGTTATGATCAAAGTAAAGGCCGCGCCTGATGAAAGAAATTCAATAATCGCAGTAGCGGGGATATTCAGAGCAAGCATCATAGACGTTTCTCCGGAGACTATGATAGTTGAGCTTACGGGAGAATCATCAAAGACTAAGGCTTTTATCGAAGCAATAAAACCATACGGAATAATCCAGGTAGCAAGATCCGGCATAATAGGTATGTCAAGACTCGAAGCGCCTGTTTTAAAAGAGATGTTTTAATGTTGTAAATTTATACATGATCAGGAGAGAAAAATATGAGAAGTGAAAATGTAAAAAAAGATTATACAAAAGCCCCGCACAGAAGCTTATTCAGAGCTATGGGGTATGTAGATGAAGAACTGGATAGACCGCTTATCGGCGTTGTTAATTCACAGAATGAGATCGTACCGGGTCACGTTCATCTCGACACAATAGCAAAAGCTGTTAAAGAAGGTATCAGAGCAGCGGGAGGAACACCTATAGAAGTTCCTGCTATAGCAGTATGTGACGGTATAGCTATGAACCATATCGGAATGAGATATTCTCTCGTATCAAGAGAACTCATAGCAGACAGCGTGGAAACAATGGCTATCGCTCATCAGTTTGACGGTCTGGTGCTTATCCCTAACTGTGATAAAACAGTTCCGGGTATGCTTATGGCAGCAGCAAGGATCAATATTCCTACAGTTGTAGTATCCGGCGGACCAATGCTGGCAGGCGATTATGACGGAAAGAAGATCAGTCTCAGCCAGATGTTTGAAGCAGTAGGCTCAAAGAGCGCAGGATTGATCACAGATCAGCAGCTTTGCATGATGGAAGACAATGCTTGTCCTACATGCGGATCCTGTTCAGGTATGTTCACAGCAAATTCAATGAACTGTCTTACAGAAGCTGTAGGAATGGGGCTCCCGGGAAACGGAACTATCCCTGCAGTAGCTGCAGCAAGAATAAGACTGGCAAAACAGGCTGGATTCAAGATCATGGATCTCGTTAGAGAAGACATCAAGCCTAGAGATATAATGACAGAAAAAGCATTCAAAAATGCTCTTACAGTTGATATGGCATTAGGATGTTCAACAAACTCAATGCTTCACTTACCTGCCATCGCAAGAGAAGCAGGAGTAAAGATCGACCTGGAATCAGCAAACGGAATGAGTGCAGTAACGCCTAACCTTTGCAAACTGGCTCCGGCAGGATTCCACTTTATGGAACACCTTAACGCTGCAGGCGGTGTTTATGCAGTAATGAACGAGCTCAGCAAGCTTGGCCTTCTTGAAGAAGACGCAATGACAGTAAACGGAAACACAATAGGCGAAGCTATTGCGGATTGTCCTGTATTGAATTACGACATCATCAAATCTGTAGAAGCTCCTTACAGCAAAACCGGCGGTATTGCTGTGCTCAAAGGAAACCTTGCAGCAGAAGGCTGTGTAGTAAAAAGATCAGCCATTGCTCCTGAAATGCTGGTACATGAAGGACCTGCAAAGGTATTCGACAGTGAAGAAGAATCAATGGAAGCTATACTCGGCGGCGGCATCGAACCGGGCGACGTTGTTGTTATCAGATATGAAGGTCCTAAAGGCGGTCCTGGAATGAGAGAAATGCTTTCACCTACAGCATCTCTTGCGGGAAGAGGACTGGATAACTGTGTAGCTCTTATCACAGACGGAAGATTCTCAGGCGCGACAAGGGGTGCAGCTATCGGTCATGTATCACCGGAAGCAGCAGAAGGCGGAATGATAGGTCTTGTAAAGAACGGAGACATCATTTCCATCAATATACCTGAAGGAAAAATCGAACTGAATGTAAGCGAAGAAGAATTAGCAGAAAGAAGAAAGACTTTCGTGCCGAAAGAACCATCAGTTAAGACAGGTATCCTCGCTAAATACGCAAGATTAGTAAGATCAGCATCAGAAGGAGCCGTCTTAAGCGCAGAATAGGAGAAAGAAATGTCAGCACAGATCAAGATATTTGATACTACATTAAGAGATGGAGAACAGTCACCGGGCTGTTCAATGAACCTCAATGAAAAAATAGAAATGGCCAAACAGCTGGAAAAGCTGAAGGTAGATATTATTGAAGCGGGATTTGCAATAGCATCTCCGGGAGACTTCGAATCAGTAAGGACTATTGCGGAAACAGTACACGATGTTACTGTAGCCAGTCTTGCCCGTGCCGTAAAAGGAGATATAGACGCAGCTTGGGAAGCAGTAAGAGTAGCAAACAAGCCAAGGATCCATGTATTCCTTGCTACGTCTCCGATCCATATGCAGTATAAGCTTCAGATGACACCGGACGAAGTTATAGCAAGAACAGCGGAGATGGTAAAATATGCTAAACACTACTGCGATGATATAGAATTCTCTGCAGAAGATGCTACAAGAAGCGAAAAGTTCTTCCTTTCAAAGGTAATTGAAACAACTATCGCAAACGGAGCAACAACAGTAAATATACCTGATACAGTAGGTTATGCTACACCTGATGAAATGTACAACCTTATGGTGCACCTCAGACAGACCGTTAAAGGTATCGATAATGTGGACATCTCAACACATAACCACAATGACTTAGGTCTTGCTGTAGCAAACTCTCTTGCAGCTATCAGAGGCGGTGCAACACAGATCGAATGTACTGTCAACGGCATAGGAGAACGTGCCGGAAATGCAGCTCTCGAAGAGATCGTAATGGCTCTCAAAACAAGAAAAGACTGCTACAATGCGGATACAAAGATAGATTCGACACAGATCTACAGAACAAGCAAACTTTTAACAAGTGTTATAGGTGTTAGACCTGCTCCTACAAAGCCTATCGTAGGAAGAAATGCTTTTGCTCATGAATCCGGAGTTCATCAGCATGGCGTACTTGCCAACAAGGCAACATATGAGATCATGACTCCGGAAGATATCGGTATCCCTTCAAATGCTATGGTGCTCGGAAAGCATTCCGGAAGACATGCATTTGTTGAAAGACTTAAGTATCTCGGTATCGAACTTCCTCAGGAAAAAACAAACGAAGTTTTCAACAAGTTCAAAGAACTTGCAGACAGAAAGAAGATCGTATCCGACAGAGATATCGAAGCTCTTGTTGGAAGAAACTCCATCACTATCGACGAAAAATACAAGCTCAAATATTTTGCTGTTAACAGCGCATCAGAGATCGGTGCAACAGCAACTATCTTACTGGAATGGGAAGGCGGATCAAGAAAATTTGCTGCTATCGGAGACGGTATGGTAGAAGCTGCATTCTCATCCATTGATGATATCACAGGCATCTATCCTGAATTACAGTCATACGAGATACAGGGCGTTACCGGAGGTATTGACGCACAGGGTGAAGTTGCAGTAAGATTAAGAGTAGATGATATTACAGTTATTGGTACTGGTGTCAGCCTTGATGTTATCGAAGCCAGCATCAGAGCATACATAAACGGCATAAACAAGCTGATTTATGAAATGGAAAAGAGAGGTATAGAATAGTATGGGTATGACAATGACTCAGAAGATCATAGCTGCTCACGGCGGCCGTGAATCTGTAAAAGCAGGCGAGCTTATAAGAGTAGATTTGGACTTCGTTCTGGGTAATGACGTTACTGCTCCTGTTGCTATCAATGAATTCCAGAAAGCCGGATTCGACAGCATCTTCAGCAAAGAAAAGATCGCTTTCGTAATGGACCACTTCACACCGGCTAAGGATATCAATTCAGCAACTCTCGTAAAGAAATCAAAAGAGTTTGCTGAAAAATACGGCATAGTGAATTTCTTCGATGTTGGTAAAGTAGGCGTTGAACACGCTCTTCTCCCTGAACAGGGACTTGTTGGCCCGGGAGAGATCATAATCGGGGCAGACAGCCACACATGTACATACGGTGCGTTAGGCGCATTCTCAACAGGTGTAGGTTCAACGGATATGGCGGCCGGCATGTACAGCGGTCAGGCATGGTTCAAGGTTCCTTCAGCTATCAAATTTGAACTGGTAGGAAAACCAAACCCATTCGTCAGCGGTAAAGACGTTATCCTTACTATCATCGGAATGATCGGTGTAGAAGGTGCAAGATATAAATCTATGGAATTTATGGGCGAAGGTCTCAAATATTTATCAATGGACGACAGACTTTGTATGGCTAATATGGCTATCGAAGCCGGCGGGAAGAACGGTATCTTCGAAGTAGACGAAGTTACTCTCAAATACGTTGAAGGCAGAGTAAACAGACCTTTCAAATATTACAAAGCAGATGAAGATGCAGAATATGACGAAGTGTACACTATCGATCTTTCAAAGATCGAACCTACAGTTGCATTCCCTCATCTTCCTGAAAATACAAGACCTGTTTCAGAAGCAGGTGACGTTCCTATCCATCAGGTAGTTATCGGTTCCTGCACAAACGGCAGACTTGAAGACTTAAGAGCTGCTGCTATCGTTCTTAAAGGCAGAAAAGTAGCTGACGGAGTAAGATGTATCGTTATCCCGGCTACACAGGAAATCTATAAGAACGCATTAGAAGAAGGCTTACTGTCAATATTCCTCGAAGCAGGCTGCGCTATTTCAGCTCCTACCTGCGGACCATGTCTCGGAGGACATATGGGCATCATGGCTGACGGAGAAAGAGCTGTTGCTACAACAAACAGAAACTTCGTTGGAAGAATGGGTCATACAGGCAGTGAAGTTTATCTTGCAAGCCCTGCGGTTGCTGCTGCAAGTGCTGTTGCAGGCAAGGTTGCGGAACCAAAGGATATCGGCATGACCGATATGGAAAATTTCAGATATTAGGAGGGGATAGTAATGAAAGCAAAAGGTACAGTATTTAAATACGGTGACAATGTTGATACAGACGTTATCATCCCTGCAAGATATCTCAACATCACAGATATGAATGAGCTTTCAGCTCACTGCATGGAAGATATAGACAAAGAATTCAGAGGAAAAGTTCAGCAGGGAGATATCATGGTGGCAGGAAACAACTTCGGCTGCGGATCTTCCAGAGAACATGCACCTGCAACTATTAAAGCTTCAGGTATCTCTTGTGTTATAGCTAATTCTTTCGCTAGGATCTTCTACAGAAACTCCATCAACATCGGTCTGGCTATTATCGAATGTCCGGAAGCTGTTGCAGCTATTTCTGCAGGAGACGTTGTAAGCGTTGATTTTATCAAAGGTGAGATCGTTGATGAAACAACAGGTCAGACTTTCAAAGCAGATCCTTTCCCACCATTCCTTCAGGATATTATCGACAAAGGCGGTCTGCTAAAGGCCATCAAATAACAGGGAACAGGAGGGTAATAATATGAAATTCAATGTTGCTGTAATTAAAGGGGACGGAATAGGCCCTGAGATCGTAGATGAAGCGATAAAAGTACTGGAAGCTGTAGGCAAAAAGTACGGCCACGAGTTTGCTTATACAGAAGCTCTCGCCGGCGGATGCTCCATTGAGACCCATGGCATACCTCTTACACAGGAAACTATAGATATTTGTAAATCAAGTGATGCTATCCTCTTAGGCGCTGTAGGCGGACCTAAATGGGATAACCTCCCGGGATATTTAAGAGCAGAAAAAGCTATCCTCGGACTCAGATCAGAATTAGGACTTTTTGCAAATCTGAGACCTGCTCTTATGTTTGATTCTCTTTCAGACGCATGCCCGCTTAAACCTGAACTGGTGGAAGGCGGTCTGGACGTTCTCATCGTTAGAGAGCTTACCGGCGGCGTATACTTCGGAGAAAGAGGAAGAAAATTCACTGAAGATATGGGAGAAATGGCATACGATGTAATGCCTTATACAGAAAAAGAGATCGAAAGGATCGGAAGAGTTGCTTTCGAAATGGCAATGAAGAGAAATAAGAAAGTGACAAGCGTAGACAAATCCAATGTTCTTGAAACATCAAGACTCTGGAGAAGCGTAATGCACAACATCAAGGATGATTATCCTGAAGTTGAATACGAAGATCTTTTCGTAGACAATACAGCTATGCAGCTGGTCATCAATCCAAAACAGTTCGACGTTATCGTTACAGAAAACATGTTTGGAGATATCCTCTCTGACGAAGCATCAATGATCACAGGATCTATCGGAATGCTTCCATCTGCAAGCTTCGGCGAAGGAACAAGAGGTCTTTATGAACCTGTTCACGGTTCTGCTCCTGACATTGCAGGCAAAGGAATTGCAAATCCATTAGCTACTATCCTTTCAGTAGCTATGATGCTCAAGTATTCTTTCGGACTTCTGGAAGAAGCAGTAGCAGTGGAAGATGCTGTAAAAGCCGTTCTCGAAGACGGATGGAGAACTGCAGATATCGCTAAAAAAGGCGAAAAAGCATTGAGTACTCAGGAAATGGGTGCTAAAGTAATAGAAAAACTTCAATAATATGCCTTGATCGATCTAAGCCGGAGAAAATACGACCGGAGGAAGCTTGGATCGTAAAATATAAAATACATATGGAGGAATAAGAAATGGCAAAAATTTATTACCAGGAAGACTGTAACCTTGCATTATTAGAAGGTAAAACAATCGCAGTTATCGGATACGGAAGCCAGGGACATGCACACGCATTAAACGCTAAAGAATCAGGCGCAAACGTTATCATAGGTCTTTATGAAGGCAGCAGATCATGGGATAAAGCTGTTGCACAGGGCTTAGAAGTTTACACAGCTGCTGAAGCTGCAAAGAAAGCTGACATCATTATGATCCTTATCAACGATGAAAAACAGGCTAAATTATACAAAGAAGACATCGAACCAAACCTCGAAGCAGGAAATATGCTTATGTTTGCTCATGGATTCTCTATCCACTTCGGACAGATCGTTCCGCCAAAAGATGTTGACGTAGTAATGATCGCTCCTAAAGGCCCTGGCCACACAGTAAGAAGCCAGTATCAGGAAGGCAAAGGCGTACCTTGCCTCATCGCTGTACATCAGGATGCAACAGGAAGAGCTCATGATTTAGGTCTCGCTTATGCATTAGCTATCGGCGGAGCAAGAGCAGGCGTTCTCCAGACAACATTCAGAGAAGAAACAGAAACAGACCTCTTCGGTGAACAGTCAGTATTATGCGGCGGTATCACAGCCCTCATGAAAGCAGGCTTTGAAGTTCTCGTAGAAGCAGGTTATGAACCTGAAAGTGCTTACTTCGAATGTATCCACGAAGTTAAACTCATCGTTGACCTTATCTTCCAGAGCGGATTCGCAGGAATGAGATACTCAATTTCAAATACAGCAGAATACGGCGACTATATCACAGGTCCAAAAATCATCACAGAAGATACTAAGAATGCTATGAGAAAAGTTCTCAAAGACATCCAGGATGGAACATTTGCAAGAGACTGGTTACTTGAAAACCAGACAAACTGCCCAAGATTCAATGCTATGAGAAGACATGAAGCTGCTCATCAGTTAGAAGAAGTTGGCGCAGAACTCAGAAAGCTCTACAGCTGGAACAACGAAAACAAGCTCATCGACAACTAGAAACAAGCTTATATCGGATCAACAAAATGCCTCGGTCTCCGGGGCATTTTTTATTGTTGTAAGTAGCGACGGCTGCGTGTTATGATGTTGAGAGAAACATACAGAGCTGTCCGGGTCAAACCGGAGGCTGAACGGAGGAAGAAAGTGTACAGACTTACATCAAAACTGATAATTTACAGAAATATAGAAAAAGACAGCATATTATTTGAACTGGCAGATATATGCAGACGTTTTTACGAAGGAAACTATGATAAAGAACAGCTTATAACCGATATTTTTGCGCAGATACACAGACTGCTGGAAGTGTCTACAAGATATGGATTTGATAAAAACCTATGGCACAATTATTTGGCATATTTGCTGGCTTCTACGGAAAACCCGTTTACTTTGGTTTCGGAAAAAGTGGGAGCAAATGAAGGTACAGTAAATCAATTTGCTAAAAATGATTTTGCGATCTTCAAGAAGCTCTTTGATTATGATTTTTCCGCAATGGAAAAGGAACTGGGCATAGACTGTTTTAACACTGTTCAGAATTATGAGGCAGTGGTAAAGAAAGAAAGGATATTCAACAAAAGCGTAAGCGAAAAAGTCCAGCTGCTCAGCAAACGTATAGAAGAAGCATCGGATGAAGCGGAGATGTATGATATCGTTACTGATTTTTACAAAACCTATGGCGTGGGAAAACTGGGACTGAATAAGGCTTTTCGTATATCTGAGAAGGAAGGAGATTCTATCCTTGAGGCGATAACCACTACCGGAGATATGCTTCTCAGCGATCTGGTAGGCTATGAAGCTCAGAAAAAGCTTTTGATCGATAATACAGAAGCTTTTGTGGCAGGAGGAAAAGCCAACAATGTACTTTTGTTTGGAGATGCGGGCACTGGAAAATCCACCAGCGTAAAAGCTATACTTAATGAGTATTATGATAAAGGTCTCAGAATGATCGAGATCTATAAACATGAGTTTAAAAATCTTTCAAGAGTTATATCAGAAATAAAAAACAGAAACTACAGATTCATTATTTTTATGGATGATCTTTCTTTTGAAGAATTTGAGATAGAGTATAAATATTTGAAGGCTGTGATAGAGGGCGGCCTTGAAGTAAAACCGGATAATGTGCTCATCTATGCCACATCTAATCGCCAGCATCTTATCAGGGAGACATGGACAGACAGATCCGATATTTCAAAAGACGAGCTTCACCGCTCCGATACGGTTCAGGAAAAACTGTCTCTGTCAGGCAGGTTTGGATTAACTATAGGATTCCTTAAACCTACACCGAAAGAGTATTACAATATAGTTATCACCCTTGCAAGAAAATACCCTGAGATCGCTCTTACAGATGATGAACTCAGGGCAGAAGCAAACAAATGGGAAATGCGTCATGGCGGATTGTCCGGTAGGACAGCCCAGCAGTTTATAAACCATCTTCTTGGAATGACATATCTTGGTTAGAAAAGAATAAGGAGGTAATTGAAATGAAAATATATAAAAGCGTAAGCGAGCTGATCGGCAGAACGCCACTGATCGAAGTGTGCAATATAGAAAAAGAACTTGACATAAAAGCAACTATCCTGGCAAAGCTGGAATATTTCAACCCTGCAGGAAGTGCAAAAGACAGAGTCGGCATGGCAATGATAGAAGATGCTGAGGCTAAAGGCCTGCTTAAACCAGGTGCTACTATAATCGAGCCCACAAGCGGAAACACAGGCATAGGCCTTGCATGTGTTGCGGCATCAAAGGGATATAAAGTAGTCCTTACAATGCCTGAGACAATGAGCATAGAAAGAAGAAATCTTCTTAAAGCTTATGGGGCTGAGATAATCCTTACAGAAGGAAGCTTGGGAATGAGCGGCTCTGTGGCAAAGGCTGAGGAACTGCAGAAGCAGATACCGGGAAGTATAATAGCAGGTCAGTTTGAAAATCCCGCAAATCCGGAGATACACAAAAGGACTACAGGTCCTGAAATTTGGGAAGACACAGATGGAAAAGTTGATATTTTCGTTGCGGGAGTAGGTACAGGCGGTACAATTTCAGGCGTTGGGGAATACTTGAAAGAAATGAAGCCTTCAGTTAAAGTGGTTGCAGTAGAACCTGTAAATTCTCCGCTTCTGTCAGAAGGAAAAGCAGGACCACACGGATTACAGGGAATAGGAGCGAATTTTGTACCAAAAGCACTAAACACTGAGGTGTATGATGAAATAATCCCTGTTGCAGAAGAAGATGCATATAAAATGGGAAAACTTATGGCTCATAAAGAGGGGATATTAGTAGGGATCTCCGCAGGAGCGGCACTTTGGGCTGCATGGCAGATTGCCCAGAGAAAAGAGAACGAAGGCAAGAACATCGTAGTGCTTCTGCCTGATACGGGAGAAAGATATTTATCCACACCAATGTTTGAGTAACGGGAGTAAGTCATGAAAAAGTATGTAGTGGCTCTGGACCAGGGAACTACCAGTTCAAGAGCGATAATATTTAATAAAGATCAGGAAATAGTTGCAGTAAGACAGCAGGAATTTGAACAGATATTCCCTAAACCGGGATATGTTGAGCATGATCCGAACCAGATATTCGGATCTCAGATGGCTGTACTTCATGAGGCTATAGCAGCATCGGGAGTAAGTCCGGAGGATATCGCGGGGATAGGGATAACCAACCAGAGAGAAACTACTATAGTGTGGGATGCAAAAACCGGAGAACCTGTTTACAATGCTATCGTATGGCAGTGCAGAAGGACTTCTGATATTTGCGAGGAATACAAGGCGCGGGGTGTAAGCGAAAAGATACGGCAGAAGACAGGCCTGCTTATAGATGCTTATTTTTCTGCCACAAAGATAAAATGGATACTGGACAATGTTCCGGGAGCAAGAGAAAGAGCCGAAAAAGGAGAGCTGCTGTTCGGCACTGTTGACACATGGCTGGTATGGAAGATGACGAAAGGAAAGGTGCATGTTACAGACCAGACAAATGCTTCCAGGACAATGCTGTACAATATTAAAGAACTTAAATGGGATAAGGAACTTTTGGAGATCTTCGATATACCTGCGGTGATGCTTCCGGAGGTCAGAAGCTCCAGTGAAATATACGGTACATATAATATACAGGGTGTGGAAGTACCTATCTCCGGGATCGCAGGGGACCAGCAGGCGGCGCTGTTTGGCCAGACCTGCTTTGAAAAAGGTCAGGCAAAGAACACCTACGGCACAGGCTGTTTCCTGCTTATGAATATGGGAGAAGAATGCAATATTTCTGACGGGGGACTTCTTACAACTATAGGTATAGGCCTTAAAGACAGGATAAACTATGCAATGGAAGGCAGTGTATTCGTAGGAGGTGCTGTGATACAGTGGCTCAGAGATGAGCTAAAGGTAATAAGCAGTTCAAAAGAATCTGAAACAGCTGCTGTATCGGTAGAAGATAACGGCGGAGTTTATTTCGTTCCTGCTTTCACAGGACTTGGGGCACCGTACTGGGATATGTATGCCAGAGGTGCGATAATGGGAATAACCCGAGGGACGACTGTTGCTCATATCGTAAGAGCGGCTGTAGAGTCTATGGGATTTCAGAGTATGGAGCTTCTTGAAGCTATAGAAAAAGAGAGCGGCATAAGGGTGGGATCGCTAAAAGTAGACGGCGGCGCCAGTGAAAATGACTTTCTTATGCAGTTCCAGGCTGATGTTGCAGGGATAGATATAGTAAGACCTGTTATCAGAGAAACTACAGCCCTTGGGGCGGCATATCTTGCAGGACTTTCTACGGGTATGTGGAAAAGCATCGATGATATATCAAGCAGTCAGAAGATAGACAGGATCTTCACTTTGGATGTGTCGGAAGAAAAGAAAAATGATATGGTAGGAAAATGGAAAAAAGCCATCAGCAGGACACTTGACTGGGAAAACTAAAAAACACCGCAGAAAGTTTAGTAAAATGAAACTTTCTGCGGTTCTTTTTTATGGGAATAACTTTTTCTTGTAATAGAAGTCTGCGGCATAAAGAGCTGCTGCCGGGTTATGGCACAGTACGCGATCCTTTGTTACCGCTGTGGTGCAAGGTGCTTCTGCATATTTATAAAACAGGCTGTCATGACCTACACACAGACCTACAACTACATTCAAATCGGTTTTTTCGCTGTTTAAGATTTTGGCCTGAAGGATCGGGTTGCAGGTATTTACTCCCAGAGTCTCGCATTCTTCCGGTATACCTACTTCGTGTTTAGGTATGCAGGCAGCTTTGCAGCCTATACCGTACACTTCAAAACCATGGTGTCTAAAAACTTTTGCCAGAGTACGGGATTCGTTTATGAGCCCTATACATGTGGCGATACCCAGTTTTTTCGCACCGGTGCGTTTTGCAAATTCTACTATCTCTTCTATCCTGGAGAGTTTGCAGTATCCATCGTATTCAACGGTGGCAGCTGCCACCAGATACTTCTGGTTTTCTTCTAAAAGAGAAAGCTCTTTTGCTTCATTTATAAGTGAGGAATTTTCTTCATTGGTCGTAGGGCAGAAAGCAGGAAATGTGCTGTTCATTTTGCTGCAGTTGGTATTTCCGCAGTCTATGCATGATCTTTTTATATTTTCATCCATAATAAACTCCTTTGTACTAAAAAGAAAATGCTGCGGCAACCCGCAGCACCTTTTGATTTGGCACCCCAGAGATGATTCGAACATCCGACGCACGGTTTAGGAAACCGACGCTCTATCCCCTGAGCTACTGGGGCAAATACATGACTATTCTAACATTTATTTTGTGGTTGTACAAGATTAAAATAAGTGTTATAATCATTGATTAAGGACGGCAGACGATGAATAAAGAATTTTTTATGAAAGAAGCCTTGAAAGAAGCTGAAAAAGCCTATGAAATCAATGAAGTGCCGATCGGCGCGGTAGTGGTTAAAGACGGCGAGATAGTAGGCAGGGGTTTTAATAAAAGAGAATCGGAAAAAGATCCTACAGCTCATGCGGAAATGATCGCTATAAGAGAAGCCTCTCGGAATCTTGGTGGGTGGAGGCTGCATCAATGCGATATGTATGTGACCGTTGAACCCTGCCCGATGTGTGCGGGGGCTGTGATGCTGTCACGTATAAAGAATTTGTATATTGGAGTACAGGACTCGAAAGGCGGAGCCTGCGGGTCGGTTTTAAATATTCCTCAGAATGAAAAATTCAATCACTATGTAAATATGGAATTTGGTATTCTTGAGGAAGAATGTCGGGATATCCTGCAGAAATTCTTTGTAAAACTAAGAGAAATGAGGAAAGCAAAATGAAAAAAAGATTTTTAAGAATACTTGCGGCAGTGCTGTTGATGAGTTTATTGATGACACAGAGTGTATATGCGGGAGGCCTGACTATCGAAAGTATTTATCCGGCAGACGGAGACACCGGGATGCAGACCACTAATCAGATGGCGCGTATAGTATTCAGCAGCGGTATTGATGCAGAAGCAAATGCGGAGCATTTTAAGATCCTTGATTCTGAAGGAAAAGCGCAGGAAATATTAGTATTGGATCAGCCGGAAGAACCTGAAAGAGTGAATCTGGTGCTTGTTGACGATCTGGTGGACAGCACTGAATATACTATAGTTATAGACGGTGCCGTAACAGATATGGAAGGTAATCAGCTTGGAACTACAAGCAAAACTACTTTTAAAACCAGAAGTCTTAAAACAGACGGCATAGTAACAACGGTTATGATGGTAGTGATGATGGTAGCTATAGTAGTATTTACGATAAGAGACCAAGCTAAGAAAGCAAGAGAAGCTGAAGAAGCCGCTGCAAAGAAGAGCGGAAAGAAAAAGGAAGAAAAAGTAAATCCATATAAAGATGCCAAAAAAGAAGCTGAGAGGATCAGAGCTCAGAAACAGAAGGAAAAGGAAAGAAAAGTTCGTGAGCAGATGAGAAAGAACGAAGCTAAAGCAAAGGCAAAGAAAAAGAAATAGTAAAAAATGAGAGCCGATATTTTGAATATCGGCTCTATGTTTTTAATAACCTTCATTAACGTTAGGTGAAACTGAACATTGATTTTTAAGACTTGAAAGGATGACGTTTGTTTGAGATCTTTTTATACCGGGATATGTCTTTATCCTGTTCATGAGCTTTTCCAAAGAAGCAGTGTTCTTTGTAACGATCTTAAGGCTTACGTCGTATTCGCCTGTTATGTAATGACATTCCAGGATCTCAGGTTCTCCTTTAATAAATTCGTAGAACTCCTCTACACCTCTTGACTGTTCCAGGCACAGGTTCATTAAAACTGACAGCTCCTTACCCAGATATTGCGGATTAAGGATCACTGTGTATTTTTCGATGATATCCGTGCTTTCCAGCTTTTTTAGTCGCTCACTTACTGCGGACAAGGACATATTTACTTTTTTGCTTATTTCAGAGATTGATATCCTTGAATTGTCTTGCAGCAGTTCCAAAATTTTAACGTCTGTTATATCCATAAAACTTACCACCTTATATTTTTTTTGAAGTATACCATATTTTTTGTAATTTGTGTAGTTTTTTTGAAAAATATAATGGTTTGCAGAAAAAATTTTCCTTGCGGAAAGATAAAAGAATAAAAATCTTCGATAAAGATTTCTTCTATGCGTTATACAAAGACGGTATTTTATGTTATAATCGTATATTATTATTTTTAGGAGGTTTCCAATGGCAGATTTGGAATTTTCAAACTTTATACACAATATTATAGATAAAGACCTGGCTGAAGGCAAAAACGGAGGAGAAGTATACACTCGATTCCCGCCTGAGCCAAACGGTTATTTGCATATAGGGCATGCTAAATCTATATGCCTGAACTTCACAACAGCTCAAAAATACAACGGAAAATGCAATCTCAGATTTGACGATACAAACCCGGTAAAAGAGGACACTGAGTATGTAGATTCTATTCAGGAAGACGTAAAATGGTTAGGCTTTGAATGGGACAAACTCCTGTTTGCTTCAGAATATTTCGATATCATGTATGAATGCGCTGTAAAGCTTATAAAAGAAGGAAAAGCATATGTATGCGATCTTTCTGCGGAAGAGATAAGAGAATACAGAGGCACTCTCAAAGAACCGGGAAAAGAAAGTCCTTACAGAAACAGAACTGTAGAAGAAAATCTCGATCTCTTTGAAAGAATGAAGAATGGGGAATTCCCTAACGGTTCAAAGATATTGAGAGCAAAAATAGATATGGCATCTCCGAACATCAATATGAGAGACCCTGCGCTGTACAGGATCGCCCATGCGGAACATCATAAGACTGGAAACAAGTGGTGCATTTATCCAATGTACGACTTTGCACATCCGCTGGAAGATGCGATAGAAGGAATAACTCATTCAATTTGTACTTTGGAATTTGAAGATCACAGACCTCTTTATGACTGGGTGATCAAAGAAACAGGATGGGAAAATCCTCCTCAGCAGATAGAGTTTGCAAGACTGAACCTCACAAATACGCTCATGAGCAAGAGATATCTCAAGGCTCTTGTCGATAACGGAGAAGTGACAGGATGGGACGACCCAAGAATGCCGACTATCGCAGGTATCCGAAGAAGAGGATATACTCCTGAAGCTGTAAGAGATTTTTGTGAACGCATAGGAGTTGCAAAGGCTAACAGTACAGTTGAGATGGCAATGCTTGAGCACTGTGTAAGAGAAGACCTTAAAGAAAAGACTGTTTCAAAGATGGTAGTAATGGATCCTATCAAAGTTACTGTAAGAAACTATCCTGAAGGTCAGACAGAGTATGTTGAGATAGAAAACAGTAAAAATCCTGATCACGGTTCAAGAATGGTGCCGTTCTCCAGAAATCTTTATGTTGACAGAACAGACTTTATGGAAGTTCCTGTAAAAGGATATTTCAGATTGTTCCCGGGAAACGAAGTAAGATTCAAGGGAGCGTATTTCCTCGTATGTGAAGAAGTGATCAAAGATGAAAGCGGAAAAGTTGTAGAGCTTATCTGCACATATGATCCAGAAACAAAGTGCGGCGGAACATTCTCGGGAAGAAAAGTAAAAGGCACTATCCACTGGGTAGATGCTGAAACAGCAGTTCCAATTACAGTGAATGCATACGATTATCTTTTGATGGCTGACGAAAACGGAAAACTTCTTGAAGATGAAAACGGAAGACCTGTAGTTAATCCGGAGTCTCTGGTAGTATATCATGCATTTGCGGAACCGTCCGTTCTTGAAATGCCGGAAGATGAAAGATGTCAGTTCTTCAGACACGGATACTATATTAAAGATACAAAACTGAGCACAGAAAATGCTCCTGTATATACAAGGATCGTTGACCTTAAGAGCTCATGGAAAAAATAAAAAAACCGGAAGGCAGCAGTTGTGATTAAAAATGTTTTGATGACAATTGAATATGACGGAACAGGATTCTCCGGCTGGCAGGTACAGCCGGAGAGCCGTACTGTTCAGGGAGAAATACAGAAAGCCTTAAAGAAGATCTGCGGGCAGGATATAAAGATAGACGGCACCAGCAGGACTGACGCAGGCGTTCATGCTTTAGGTCAGAGAGCTTCTTTTAAAGCGGATTTCGGGATCCCTGTAGAAAAACTGGCATTTGTGATGAACAATATGCTTCCGGGCGATATCAAGATCATAGAGGCAAAAGAAATGCCTTTGGATCATCATGCCCGTTTTGATGCAAAAGGAAAAGAATACATATATAAGATAATGAATTGCGCTGAAAAGGATGTGTTTAAGCGTAATTTTTATTATTTCTTCGACAAACCTCTTGATGTGGATAAAATGAGAGAAGCGGCAGGCTGTCTTGTAGGGACCCATGACTTTGCTTCCTTTATGGCAATGGGCAGCACACCTCAGGAAACTACGGTAAGAACGATCTATTCATATGATGTGACAGCAGAGACTAACGAAAGCGGTTCTAAAGAGATAAGTCTTATCGTAAAGGGTGATGGTTTTTTATATAATATGGTAAGGATCATGACCGGAACCTTAATTGAAGCGGGGACAGGAAAAATAAGACCGGAAGAAATCGCCGATATTATTTTGGCGAAAGACAGAAGCCGGGCAGGAAGGACCGCTCCGCCTCAGGGTCTTTATTTGGGAGAGATATACTATAATGCAGAGGAATTGGAAAGAAGGGGATAAGATATGGAAAACAGTTTAAAGAGAGAACCGGTTGAAAAGCTCAGGATCGGAGCTTTGTGTTCGGATTGCACAGATCCTACGGCGAAGGTGATGACATCTTATGTTTTTGATTTAGAAAATATCATAAATTTAGGGATGTTTGAAAAAGCACAGATATCTGCCGAGGTTCTTGTAGAACAGGGAAAAGACCCTGATGAAATAGGAAAAAACACAGTTTTTCCTGCAGCAGAGGAAAGGCTGAGGCTATATAAAGACAAAGAGATCGATAAAATAGACCTTTTGAAGTCCCTTCAGGCTGCGGATACAGCTGTGAAAGTGCTGAGAAAAGAAGCTCCTGACGAGGGAGAAAACAGCAGATGGAAAGAATGGGACAGTTTTCTTAAGAAAACGATTTCGGAATACTATGGTTTTGTATTGCCATAAGGATATGTTTAGGAGTAAAATATAATATTATAATGATTTACGGAGGATGAAATATGAGACCTGACTGGGATCAGTATTTTCTGGAGATTGCCCATGTTGTAAAGACGCGTTCCACCTGCATAAGAAGACAGGTGGGAGCTGTAATAGTTAAAGATCGCAGGATAATAGCTACGGGATATAACGGAGCTGCCAGCGGAGCGCCGCATTGTGAACAAGTAGGCTGTCTTAGGGAAAAACTTGGAATAAGATCCGGAGAACGACACGAGCTTTGTGTCGCTATACATGCGGAACAGAATGCCATAGTTCAAGCTGCAAAGTACGGTACATCCATAGAGGGAGCTACACTGTACTGCACTCATCAGCCTTGTGCCATTTGCGCCAAAATGCTTGTAAATGCAGGTATAAAAAGGATAGTTTTCAACGGGACCTATCCTGATCAGTTTGCAGAAAAGATTTTGAAGGAAGGAAATATAGAAATATGCGAAATCTGATAGTAGTGCTTGTCATTGCTTTTGTGGTTTCCTGGATAATGACCCCGATATGTATAAAGCTGGCGCCAAAAGTCGGAGCTATAGATATCCCAAAAGATGACAGAAGGATGCATACAAAGCCTATACCGAGGTTCGGAGGACTGGCGATGTATCTGGGAACGGTCACTGCTATATTACTGGCTGTTCCGTTAAATGAAAAAATAATAGGTATACTTGCGGGAGGCACGCTGATTTTCCTTGTGGGTATATATGACGACATAAAGAATATGTCTGCAAAGGTCAAGCTGCTGTGTCAGATAGCGGCAGCGCTTATAGTGTTTGCCACCGGAACGAAGATAGCATTTATCCAGAATCCTTTTGCTGAAGGAGTAAATTACTTTTTCCTGTCGCCTGTTATGATGGGAATAATAACAGTGATATGGATAGTAGGGATCACGAATGCTATAAATCTTATTGATGGCTTGGACGGCCTTGCTGCAGGAACTGCTCTGATAGCATCGATGTGCATGGCTTACGGAGCGTATTTGAGCGGGAATTTGGGAACCGCGATCCTGATGCTGGCTCTTGCGGGAGCGACGCTGGGATTTCTGCCTTTTAATTTCAATCCTGCAAAGATCTTTATGGGGGATGCAGGCTCGCTGTTCTTAGGATTTATGCTGGCCAGCATATCCATAGAAACTTTAAAAGGAACTACACTTATAGTAACACTGGTGCCGTTGATCGCTCTTGGTCTGCCTATATTCGATACTGCGTTTGCTATAATCAGAAGAGCGGTAAATGGAAGACCTATAATGGAAGCTGATAAAGGACATCTGCATCACAGGATAATGGCTAGAGGAATGGGCCAGAAGAGGACGGCTATAATCCTTTATGCTATAAGCGGTGTACTGGGGATCTGTGCAGTGCAGTTCGGCCAGGGAAATAAAACCGATGCATTTTTCCTCATGATAGTGGCGGCGGCGATGATATATGTATTTGCCCGTCCTGTACCGGACGGAAGGTCTCAAGAGGAGATAAAGATGGAAGAAGTATTGGGAACAGTGGAAGAAAAAGCTGAAGGAAAGATTAGAGTCATGTCTGTTTTCGGGACAAGACCGGAAGCCATCAAAATGGCTCCTTTGGTAAAAACTCTCGAAGCGGATGAAAAAATAGAATCTGTGCTTTGTGTGACGGCGCAGCACAGAGAAATGCTGGATCAGGTGCTGGATCTTTTCGAACTGACACCGAAATATGATTTGAATATCATGAAACCTAATCAGACGCTGAGCATGATAACAGCCAACGTGATCAACGGATTGGACAAGATCGTGGATGCGGAAAAACCGGACGTTATCCTTGTCCACGGAGATACTACAACAACTTTTGCGGCATCTCTGTCAGCATTTTATCACAAGACCAAAATAGGTCATGTTGAAGCGGGATTAAGGACCAATGATAAGTATTCTCCTTATCCGGAAGAAATGAATCGTGTTATGACGGGTCATATGGCAGACTTCCATTTCGCACCGACAGAAAATAACAAGAAAAATCTGCTTAGGGAAGGTATTTCTGAAGACAGCATATATATCACAGGCAACACAGTTATAGATGCGCTTCTTGAAGTGGCGGGAAGAGAATATGTATTTGAAGAAGAAACTTTAAAGAATATAGATTTTGAAGGAAGGCGAGTCATAACCGTTACCTGTCACAGAAGAGAAAATCTTGGAGAAAATATGGTAAACATCTTCAGCGCTATCAGAGATATAGCTCTGAAATATGATGATGTCGAGATCATTTATCCGGTGCATCTTAACCCTGCGGTAAGAAAGACGGCAAACGAGATCCTTGACGGGGTAGAGAGAGTGCATCTCATAGAACCTCTTCAGTATCAGCCGTTTGTTAACCTTATGGCGAGATCATATTTTATCTTAACAGATTCCGGCGGTATGCAGGAAGAAGCTCCGGCTCTCGGCAAGCCTGTTCTGGTGGTAAGAAAGGAAACGGAAAGACCTGAGGCAATAGCTGCGGGAACAGCAAAACTTGCAGGCGTAAACAGAGATGATATATTCGGAATGGCCTGTGAACTTTTGGACAGCAAAGAGGCTTATGAAAAAATGTCAAAAGCAGTAAATCCTTATGGAGACGGAACAGCTTCCGCACAGATAGCTGCCGCACTGAAGGGATATTTCGGGATATAAAATCGTTGGGAACGGCATAGAATTTTTTTAATAGAGATGTGCCGCAGCTCTTAAAAATTTCATTACATGAGAAAAAAGAAGAAAACAATAGAACGTTCATAAAAAACTGAAATTTGACTTTTTCCGTATACAAAAAATATGTAAATATTGCTGTTAATATGGGAAATAAATTTGTACAATGTAGAAAATTGTGCTAAAATAACAGGTAGCGCAGAAACGAGGTTGGTCGTATGAAAGCAAAGGACAGAATGGGGATCGCCAGAGCTTTTGCAATGGTTTCTCAGATCGGCATCACCATGATAGTGTGTGTTTTCGGGGGTGTTTGGATCGGAAACTGGCTGGACGAAAAGCTGGGCACACCGGGAATATGCCTGATAGTATGTATTTTCATTGGCATAATAGCCGGATTTATGAATGTTTATAAATTACTTACAAAGGGAATGGGTAAGAAAAAATGAATGGTTTGTCTGCAGATTTAAGAAAAACAATTAGCATTGCATCTATCATAATAGCAGTGATAATGTGCGTCATCTGTCTTATTTTTGTAAATTCATGGCAGACAATGGTATTAGGGATCCTGTATGGAACCTTGATCGCCATCATTAATTTCACTATTATGGCAAAAGCCGGCGAAAAAGCTATAGAAATGACGCCGGAAAAGGCAAAGACCAAAATGACACTTAACTATGTGCTCAGGTACGGAATATACATCGTCACACTGATCATTGCTGTTAAAGTGTCTTTTCTGAGCCCTATAGGAACTGTTTTAGGGTTCTTCACATCAATTTTGGCTCTCTACTTAACACAAGTTTTAGATACACCGGGGAATAGAGATAAACTAAAAAAACTTTTAAGAAGGGCAAAATAACAGGATGGCTAGTTTGAGTGACATTCTGAGAAAGGAGGACGTTAATGAACACTGAGTTTGGACCAAAAATAATTGTGGAGTTTTCCAATGGAGTTTTTATTACAGAAACAGTAATTAATACTTGGATAATCATGGCAGTTTTAGTAGTGGTTTCAATTATACTGACTCGTAATATGAAACTTGTGCCCGACGGAAAACAAAATGTGGCAGAAATATTGGTAGGCGTACTTACAAGCCTTGTTGGCTCCAGTATGGGTAAAGACAAATTGGGATTTGTTCCATACATGGGTACACTTATGATATTCCTCGTGTGCGCAAATCTTTGGGGACTGGTTGGTTTTAGAGCACCAACGGCAGATTTGAACACCACATTTGCATTGTCTATTCTCACTTTCTTCATGATTCATGGTAATTCAATTAGAAGAAAGGGTGTTGGCGGATGGCTTAAAGGAACATTCTTCGAGCCGGTTGCTGTAATGGCACCACTTAACCTGATAAGTGAAGTGGCAACACCTGTTTCACTGGCATTCCGTCTATTCGGTAATATCGTAGGCGGCATGATCATCATGGCATTAGTATACAATGCTCTTGGAACTATTCTTGGCGGAGTACTCCCTATTCCAATTTTTGAATTAGGTATTCCAGCCGTACTCCATGCTTACTTCGACGTATTTGCCGGAGTTTTACAGGCATTTATCTTTACAATGCTGACAATGGTATTCGTATCAATGGCTATGGACTAATTGTAAATTATGTATTTTGACAGGAGGTGAAGACTTGGCGAATTTTGTTGAGCAGTTTATGACTTGGCTGCTTTCTTTCGACAAAGAAGCGCTCATATTAGGAGCATCTGCCATCGGCGCCGGTCTCGCTATGATAGCAGGTATCGGTCCTGGGGTAGGACAGGGTTATGCTGCAGGTAAAGCAGCAGAATCCACCGGAGCACATCCGGAAAACCAGAAGACAAGTCTTATGACTATGCTGGTAGGTGCCGGTGTTGCGGAAACAACAGGTATCTTGTCACTGGTAGTAGCTCTCATCCTGATGTTTGGTAACCCAATGGTAAATCAGGAAGGTAATGCTATAGCTATTGCCGGTTCTGCAATCGGTGTAGGACTTGCAATGGTAGCCGGAGTAGGCGCAGGTATCGGCTGCGGATATGCTGCCGGTAAAGCTGCAGAAGCAACCGGTTTTGCTCCGGAAAACCAGAGAGGTATCATGATGTGTATGCTGCTGGGTTCAGCTGTTGCACAGACAACAGGTATCTTCTCACTGGTAATCGCGTTGATCTTCATGTTTGCAAACCCAATCGCTGCAGCAAGCGTTGGCGGAACACCTGAATTAGCAGTAGTTCTCGGATTATCTGCAATGGGTGCAGGTGCATGCATGATTGCCGGTCTCGGTTCCGGTGTCGGCGTGGGTTACGCAGGCGGTAAAGCGGCAGAAGCAGTTGGTATCAATCCTGAATCCACAAGTAAGTCGATCATGCTTATGTTAGTGGGCAGTGCGATGGCACAGACTTCAGCTATTTTCTCATTAGTAGTAACATTGATCCTGATGTATGCAAATCCATTCATCGGAGTAGATGCTAATTTCTTGATTTTAGGTTGCTCGGGACTTGCAGCAGGTATCGCGATGATAGGCGGTCTCGGACCTGGTATCGGCCAAGGTTATGCGGCGGGTAAAGCTGTTGAAGGTACATCTTTCAACTTAAACGCATCAAATAAAGTAATGGTAGTAATGATCCTGGGTCAGGCTATTGCCCAGACCTCCAGTATCTTCTCACTGGTAGTTGCTCTCATATTGATGTATGCAAATCCGCTTGTAGGACTCGATTCAAGCTTCATTATATTAGCAGCTTCCGCTCTGGGAGCAGGCTTCGCAATGATCGCAGGCGTTGGACCTGGAATAGGCCAGGGCTTCGCGGCAGGAAAAGCATCAGAAGCTACAGGTATGAGACCTAAATTACAGGGTGCAGTAATTAGAACTATGGTACTTGGTCAGGCTGTTGCACAGACAACAGGTATCTACGGTCTGGTTATAGCACTGGTACTGCTTTTCGCAAATCCATTAATCGGATTGCTTTAATAAAAATACTTATTATGTAGTTAATTAAGGAGGACATAAAAAATGGAAGCTATTACAGGCAAAGCATTAATTTTAGCATGTTCTGCTGTAGGCGCAGGCTTAGCTATGATCGCTGGTATAGGCCCTGGAATCGGTCAGGGATTCGCTGCTGGTAAAGGTGCAGAAGCTGTAGGTAAACAGCCTGAAGCACAGGGTGACATCATTAAGACAATGCTTCTCGGAGCAGCTGTTGCTGAAACAACAGGTATCTACGGTCTGGTTGTTGCATTAATCTTATTATTTGCAAACCCTCTCGTAGGCATGTTATAGGATCTGCTTATAGGACGAAAATTTATAAGATAAAGCAGAAAAATAGCAAGCATAAGAAAGGAGGACCTTGCAAATGGAAGTATATACTGGTCTTGTAAGCTTCGGTTGGCCTTGGTTTTTCCAGATAGCTAATACTTTGATCTTAGTTGCTCTTCTTGCTAAATTCTTGTTCAAACCAGTTAACAAGATGCTTGAAAAACGTAAGAACACAATCGCTAACGATTTATCAACAGCAGAAAACCAGAGAGTTGAAGCTGAAGCGTTAAGAGCTGACTACGAAAAGAAGATCAAAGAAATCAGAATCGAAGCAGATGCTATTCTCAAAGAAGCTAGAAACAAAGCTGATGAGAGAGCTAAAGAAATCATTCAGGAAGCCAGAGATAAATCAGATGATATAATCGAAAAAGCACAGGTTGAGATCGAAAGAAATCAGCGTAACGCTTATAACGAACTTAAAGATGAAGTGGCTGCAATGGCTATTATGGCTGCTGAAAAAATCATCGGTGAAAAAATGGACGATGAACTTAATGAAAAACTCGTTGTTAAGTTTATTGAAGAGGCGGGGGATGTTAAATGGCAGAACTAACCGCAAGAATTTACGGAGAATCTTTATTGGATGTCAGTGAAGAATTAGGTGTAACAAATGCTATTCAGACAGAGCTTGCAGAACTTAAAGTTCTTTTTGAAGAAAATCCTGATTTTTACGCATTCTACACATCTCCAAAAGTCTCAAAGGACGTTAAAAAAGAAGTTTTCAAATCAGTCTTTGATCAGAAACTTTCACCGGTAGTACTTAACTTCTTAAATGTACTTATTGATAAGAGAAGAACAAACGAGTGTTTTGAAATTATCAGAATGTTCGACTCTCTTGTAAATGAAAAGAACGGTATCGTTGAAGGTATTGCAAGAGTTGCAAAACCTTTATCTGAAGAAACTGTTTCTAAGCTTGAAAAGAAGCTTTGCGAAGTTACCGGTAAAAATATCAAGCTGAAAATCTTAGTTGATCCTGCAGTGGTAGGCGGACTTAAACTTAAAGTTGGTGACAGTGTAATAGACACATCAGTTGCTACTCAGCTTAGAGAAATGAAATCTTCAATAGATAATATTATGATCTAAACAGAATAGAGGTGATTTACAGTGGACTTAAGGCCTGAAGAAATAAGAGCCGTGATTAAGAACCAGATCAAGAACTACGGCGTTACATTAGAATCAGCCAACGTTGGTACTGTAATTCAAGTAGGGGACGGTATTGCCAGAATCCACGGCTTAGAAAAATGTAAAGCCGGCGAACTCCTTGAATTCCCTAACGACGTTTACGGAATGGCACAGAACCTTGAAGAAGACAACATCGGGGTTGTACTTCTCGGTTCAGATATGCTCGTAAAAGAAGGCGATGTAGTTAAAGCAACAGGTAGAGTAGTAGAAGTACCTGTTGGTGAAGAATTAATCGGTCGTGTTGTTAACGCTCTTGGTCAGCCTATCGACGGCAAAGGCGCTATCAATACAACAAAAACAAGACCTATCGAATATCCGGCTCCTGGTGTAATCGAAAGAAAATCAGTATTCCAGCCTCTCCAGACAGGTATCAAAGCGATCGACTCAATGATTCCTATCGGAAGAGGACAGCGTGAATTGATCATCGGAGACAGACAGACAGGTAAAACAGCTATCGCTGTTGACACAATCATTAACCAGAAGAAAGAAAACGTAATCTGTATCTACGTTGCTATCGGTCAGAAGGCTTCAACAGTAGCACAGATCGCTCAGACATTAGCTGATCACGATGCTCTCGAATACAGCATCATCGTATCTGCAAGTGCCAGCGAACTTGCTCCTCTTCAGTACATCGCTCCATATGCTGGATGCGCAATGGCAGAAGAATTCATGTACCAGGGTAAAGACGTATTGATCATTTACGATGACCTTTCAAAGCATGCTGTTGCTTACAGAGCAATGTCACTGCTTCTTAGAAGACCTCCAGGACGTGAAGCTTATCCTGGTGACGTATTCTATCTCCACAGCAGACTTCTCGAAAGAGCAGCTAAATTATCAGATGAAAACGGCGGCGGTTCAATCACAGCTCTCCCAATCATCGAAACACAGGCTGGCGACGTATCAGCTTATATCCCAACAAACGTAATTTCAATCACAGACGGTCAGATCTATCTTGAAACTGAACTGTTCTTCTCAGGTCAGAGACCAGCGGTTAACTCCGGTATCTCTGTATCCCGTGTAGGCGGTGACGCTCAGATCAAAGCTATGAAACAGGTAGCTGGTAAGATTCGTCTTGAATTAGCTCAGTATAGAGAACTTGCAGCGTTCTCACAGTTCGGATCAGACCTGGATAAAGATACACAGGCTCGTCTTGCACAGGGTGAAAGACTCATGCAGGTATTAAGACAGCCTCAGTACGCTCCAATGGCTGTAGAAGCTCAGATCATGATCATCTTCGCAGTTATCAACAAGTACCTTGCAGACATTCCTGTAAACAAAGTTGGTAAATTCGAAAAAGATTTCCTCGAATTCATGGATTCACACCATGCAGAAATCGGCAAAACAATCGTTGCTGAAGGAAAGATCACTGACGAAACAGAACAGAAATTAAGAGCGGCTATCGAAGAGTTCTTACCTCAGTTCTCAGTAGAGTAAAATTTAATTGAGAAAATGGAGGTGAACTAAATGGCAGGCGCTGGAATGCGAGATATCAAACGCAGGATCAAGAGTGTTAACAGCACAAGACAGATCACAAAAGCCATGGAATTAGTTGCATCTTCAAAACTCCGTAAAGCAAGAGAAAGAATGGAAGTTTACAGACCATATTTCAATGCGGTATCAGGAGTAGTAAGCGAGATCCTTGGAAAATCAGAAGGATTCAAGAGTGAATACGTTGAAGGCGCAAGAGAGATCAAGAAAACCCTTTACATAGTAGTTGCAGGGGATAAAGGTCTTTGCGGCGGTTTCAATACAAACACTTTTAAACTTCACACAGCGGTTGAAAAGGAAAAAGAAACAGAAGCTTGCATTATTCCGATCGGCGTAAAGAGCGTTGATTATTTCGGAAAAAGAAATTATGAAATTGTCAGATCCTATCAGGGTATCGGAGAAACGATCACATATGCTGAAGCAAAAGACCTTTCTGACGAAGTACTCAGAATGTACAGAGACGGCGAGATCGATGAAGTTTATGTTATCTATACACAGTTTGTCAGCATGATTTCACAGCAGACCAAAGCTGCAAGAGTTCTTCCTATTTCAAAGGCAGACTTTGAAGAAAATATCGAACAGCTTACTGAAGAATCAGAAAGCGTTGTTGGTGAAGGAACACCTGAACTCTTTGAAGTAACTGTGTTTACTCCTAATGAAGAGGACTTCTTCAACCTGTTCGTACCTCAGTACGTTGAAAGCATGATCTACGGCGGATTAGTAGAATCATATGCGAGTGAACAGGCTGCAAGAAGAACTGCAATGGAAAATGCTTCGGACAATGCGAAGGAATTAATAGATCAGTTAACATTGTTCTACAACAGAGCAAGACAGGCTGCAATTACTCAGGAAATCACTGAAATTGTCGGCGGTGCTGATGCGTTACAATAGATTTAATGAAAGGACGTGGAGTGCTTGGAACATAGAAAAGGCATCGTAACTCAGATCATCGGTCCGGTTCTTGACATCAAGTTTGATGCAGAAAATATGCCGGCTCTGAGAAACGCTATCGAAATTATCGTTGACGGTAATAAAATCGTAGCTGAAGTTGCACAGCATCTTGGTGACGACACAGTAAGATGTATTGCTATGTCATCAACAGACGGCCTCGAAAGAGGCACAGATGCTTTCGATACAGGCGGACCTATTACAGTACCTGTAGGCGAAGAAATTCTGGGAAGATTATTTAACCTTCTCGGTGAAACAATAGATAACAGAGGACCAGTTGAAGCTAAGGAAAGATTCCCTATTCACAGAAAGGCTCCTTCATTTGAAGAACAGGATACATCTGCTCAGATCTTTGAAACAGGGATCAAGGTAGTAGACCTTATGGCACCATTCACAAAGGGTGGTAAGGTTGGTCTGTTCGGTGGTGCCGGCGTAGGTAAAACAGTACTTATTCAGGAACTCATCAACAACATCGCTACACAGCACGGCGGTATCTCCGTATTCGCTGGCGTAGGCGAAAGAACACGTGAAGGTAATGACCTTTACTACGAAATGACAGATTCAGGCGTTATCGGCAAAACAGCGATGGTATTCGGTCAGATGAACGAACCTCCTGGAGCTCGTATGAGAGTAGCTCTTTCAGGTCTTACAATGGCTGAATACTTCAGAGATGTTAAAGGACAGGACGTACTGCTCTTCATCGATAACATCTTCAGATTTACACAGGCTGGTTCAGAAGTATCCGCTCTGCTCGGACGTATGCCATCAGCTGTAGGTTATCAGCCTACACTGGCTACAGAAATGGGTGAACTTCAGGAAAGAATCACATCAACAAAGAAAGGTTCAATCACATCCGTACAGGCTATTTACGTACCTGCGGACGACTTGACTGACCCTGCTCCTGCTACAACATTCGCCCACCTGGACGCAAGAGTTGTATTATCCAGAGCGATCACAGAACTTGGTATCTACCCAGCTGTAGACCCACTTGATTCTTCATCAAGAATCATGGATCCACTGGTACTCGGCGAAGAACACTACACAGTAGCTCGTAGAGTACAGGAAATCCTTCAGAGATATAATGAACTTCAGGACATCATTGCTATCCTTGGTATGGATGAACTCAGTGATGAAGACAAGATCATTGTAGCTCGTGCTAGAAAAGTACAGAGATTCTTATCACAGCCGTTCCATGTTGCTGAACAGTTTACAGGTATGCAGGGTAAATACGTACCTATCGCTGAAACAGTAAAAGGTTTCCAGGAAATCTTAGACGGTTTACATGATGATATCCCAGAATCAGCATTCTTATTTGCTGGCGGAATCGAAGACGTAGTAGCTCAGGCTAATAAATAGGAGGTGGCAAAATGGCAAAACCATTTCATCTCGAAGTAGTTACTCCGGAAAAGAGATTATTTGATGGCGAAGCTGATATGGTCGTAGTAAGGACTGTAGATGGCGATGAAGCGTATCTTTATGACCACATTTTTACAAATGCTATCATTGGTAAAGGTCTTCTTAAGATTAGAACTGATGAAAACAAAATGCAGGTCGCAAACTGTGAAGGCGGTTTTGTAAAGGCAAACGAATCAGGCGTTACAGTAGTAGCCAAAATTGCCGATTGGCGTGAAGAAACAGAAGAAGATTAATTCTTTGTATGTTGTCCCCCATTCTTTGAATGGGGGATTTTTTTAGTTTAAGGAACAGCGTTATAGGACTTCAATCGTCTTGTATATTAGTGTGTGTTTATGGTATAATTACCTATTATGATTCGGAGAGGGTTCCATTCGCCTCTCTTACGAAGGAGGAAAAATCATGGAAAAAAAGACATTTTACATTTCAACACCAATTTATTACCCAAGCTCAAATCTTCATATCGGCCACACATACTGCACAGTAGCGGCAGACGCAATGGCTAGATTCAAAAGACTTCAGGGCTATGATGTAATGTTCCTTACAGGAACTGATGAGCACGGCCAGAAGCTTCAGAGAATAGCTGAACAGAACAATATGAAGCCGATCGAATATATCGATAAGATCGTTGACGGAGTTAAAAAATTATGGGCTACCATGGAGATTTCTTACGACGATTTCATCAGAACAACAGAAGAAAGACACGTAAAAAGAGTACAGAAGCTCTTCATGCAGATGTACGAAAAAGGCGATATCTATAAAAGTTCATATGAAGGACTTTACTGCACACCATGTGAATCCTTCTGGACAGAAACACAGCTCGTAGACGGCAAATGCCCTGACTGCGGAAGACCTGTAGAAACAATGAAGGAAGAAGCATACTTCTTCAAACTTTCAAAGTATCAGGACAGACTGCTCGACCTGTTCGAAAACAATCCTGAATTCCTTGAGCCTGAATCAAGAAGAAACGAAATGATCAATTTCGTTAAACAGGGGTTGGAAGATCTTTGTATTTCCAGATCAACGTTTGACTGGGGTATTCCTGTACCTATTGATGAAAAACACGTAATATATGTGTGGCTAGATGCACTTTCCAATTACATCACAGCGCTCGGATATCCTGATGAACCTGAAAAGTACAACAAGTACTGGCCTGCAGACATTCATCTCGTAGGTAAGGAGATCGTAAGATTCCATACTATCATTTGGCCTGCAATGCTTATGTCAGCAGATCTGCCTCTTCCAAAGAAAGTTTTCGGTCACGGCTGGATCCTTCTTGAAGGCGGCAAAATGTCAAAGTCCAGAGGAAATATCGTAGACCCTGTAGTTCTCATTGAAAAATACGGAGTAGATGCGCTTAAGTATTTCCTTCTCAGAGAATATTCCTTCGGAAACGACGGAGTATTTACAAACGAAGTACTGCTGAACAGACTTAACTCTGACCTTGCAAACGACCTTGGAAATCTCGTAAGCAGAACAGTTTCCATGATCGAAAAATACGACGGCGGAATAATTCCTGAACACAATGTACCTGGAGATTTTGACGAAGATCTTATAGCTGTAGCAACAGGTGCAGCTGCAAAGGTAGAAGCTTATATGAATAAGATGAACTACAGTGCAGCATTGGATGAAATTTGGGCTATCGTTAGAAGAACAAATAAATACATCGATGAAACAACACCTTGGATCCTCGCTAAAAACGAAGAAGATAAGGGAAGACTCGATACAGTAATGTACAATCTTGCTGAAGCAATAAGAATAATCTCTGTTCTTATCCTTCCATTTATGCATCACACATCCAAAGAGATCTGGAGACAGCTGGGCATAGCTGAAGGCGAAGGTACAGGATGGGAAGATACATTCAAGTTCGGTCTCACAAAGGTTGGCGCTAAGGTTGAAAAAGGCGCTCCTCTCTTCCCGAGAATAGATATTGAAAAGGAACTTGCGGCTCTTATGAATATGGAAGGCACCGGCAATGCTCCTAAGCAGGAGGAAAAAAAGGAAGAGAAGAAAGAAGAAAAGAAAGAAGCTGAACCAAAGGCAGAGATCACAATTGATGATTTCGATAAGGTGGAGCTTAAAACAGGTAAGATCCTCGAATGCAAAAAGCATCCAAAGGCTGACAAGCTTCTCGTTTCACAAGTAAAAGTAGGGGAAGAAGTAAGACAGATCGTTTCAGGCGTTGCGTCATATTATACACCTGAAGATATGGTAGGAAAGACTGTTGTCGTAGTTTCCAACCTTAAACCTGTAAAACTCAGAGGCGAAATGTCTCAGGGAATGATCCTCTTTGCAGACGATGCAGACGGTTCTCTCAAGTTCGTTACAACTGATGCTGCTGATGGATGCTTAGTGAAATAGAGGCGATAGAATGGCCGGATTATTTGATTCACATACTCATCTGAACAATGAGTGGATATTGGAAGATATCGATGCGATCTGTAAAAGAGTAGAGGAAAACGGACTGGAATATGTGATGAACGTAGGCTTTGATCTGGAGAGTTCTTTACTTGCTGTTAACCAGGCTCAGAAGTATGACTGGTGCTATGCGGCAGTAGGCTGTCACCCTCATGATGTAAAAGGAATGGATGATATGACGCTCCTTATGTTCAAAAACCTGGCAAGAAAGCCAAAGGTCATGGCGATAGGAGAGATCGGTCTGGACTTTTATTACAATCATTCACCTCAGGATATGCAGAGGGAATGGTTTAGAAAACAGATACGACTGGCAAAGGAAATAGGTAAGCCTATCATCATTCATGATAGAGATGCTCATGAGGAGACTATGCAGATCCTCAAGGAAGAGGATGCTTTTCCGGGAGGCGTTCTGATGCACTGCTATTCAGGAAGTGCTGAAATGGCTAGACAGTATGTTAAACTGGGGGCTATGCTTTCCATTCCGGGAACGATAACTTTTAAGAACAACAGAAAACAGAGAGAGGTAGTGGAAACTATCCCTCTCGATCACCTCATGATAGAGACGGATGCGCCTTATCTAACTCCGGAGCCTTTCAGAGGAAAAAGAAACGAGCCTTCTTATGTAAAATATACGGCTCAGAAGATAGCAGAGATACTTAACTGTGATTTCGACACGGTGGTTGAGGCGACTAATGCAAATGCCAGAAGATTCTTCGGGATATAGGTCGTAAACTGTCGTAAAATTATTGTGAACAGACTCCATATATCGACATTATATCGGACAAACCTTTGATATACTTCAAACAAAAAGTTTGGAGGTAGTTATGGAAAACGCTGTCAAAGATTTATTAAAAACCGGTAAAGTGTTAAAAAAGGAAAAGTCTGTTTCAAAAATCGATTATAGAATTATATTTTTTGCTGCGGCAGCTTTTCTTGTAGGGGGAGCTGCCGTTTTTGGTGTGGTTTCTCCCAGCAGTATAACATTTTTTTCGCTGGCTATGATCATACTTATAAGTACATATTTAATGTGTAAAGCGCTTATAGTCTGGGAGGAAGGCAGGACTACAGATCTCGATCGAACAAGGCAGATATTAGTGGATGGAAAGACTGCTTTTGAAAATCTGTCTCATGTTTACGGGCGAAATCTGTGCAAAAAAAATGTGGTAGAGATAGACGAGCTGAAAGCCTTGTTTAAACTGCTAAACGAAGAGGTATGCAGCGGATGCTCCACCAGAAAAAACTGCTGGGAGATTTATTCCGGAAGGACGGAACAGTACATAAGAAACCTTCTCTCTTACGCAGAGAAGGGCGAGGAAGAACTGATGCGGTCCGCGGATAGAAAAAACGGTTTTCTATGTGAGAACAGAGAGGCTATGAGCATTTATACCAAGAGCATTTGGACACAGCTGGAAGCAGAATATAAATGGAAGAAGAAGATGGAGTCCAGCAGAGAAGCTTTGGCAGCTCAGTATGAAGGCAATGCAGAGGTTTTTTCCAAAGCTTTGAGAGCCATTGGAAGCAGCAGACCAAATTTCAGCAGTAATATTATTGAGACTGTAAAAATAGGCATTTCCAAATATGCAAAAGACGGGGTTGTCTGCGGAGACAGCTGTGCCGGTACAAAATTAGACGATGCAAACTATCTTTTCCTCCTTAGTGACGGCATGGGCAGCGGCAAGAAAGCAGCAGGAGAGAGTATGCTGACAGTAAATACACTTTACCAGCTGCTCAAGGCCGGATTTGAACCGGATGTGGCGTTAAGCGCGTTGAATGCTATACTGGTCATGAAATCGGAAGAAGAAATTTTTTCAACAGTGGATGTAGCTACTCTGAATGTAAAGAGCGGGGTAATAAACTTTTATAAAGCAGGGTCGGCAGACGCTTATATCAAAAGAAGCGGTATAGTGGAAACTATAAAAAGAGGGAGCCTGCCTATGGGTATAGTAGAGAAAGCAAAAGCGGAAAATGTTATAAGGCGCCTCAGACCTTCCGATATGGTAGTGCTGGTTTCTGACGGGATAGCGGAAGCCGGTTCGGGAGATGTCGGCAGTGGAACAGATGCTGAGGAAAACGGCTGGATAGAAAAAACTCTTATGGAGTTAAAATCTTCAGACCCTCAGACTGTTGCAGATCTTTTGCTGGGAAAAGCTTTGGAGAGGTATGGAGATGGTGAAAAAGATGATATGTCTATTCTTGCATTTACAGTATCTTAAACTGAGTCTGGAGAGATACTTAGCGGGGCTTGTCATAAGGGGGATAAAAACTGATTGATTATTTCGATCTCTGTTCGTATAATTGATTCAGAGAGGTTTTAAATATGAACAGGATCATTGAAAAAATCAAGAATACCGTAGAAAAATTTGAACTTATCAATAGTGGAGATAATGTAGTGGTGGGCTTTTCCGGAGGCCCGGATTCCACCTGTTTACTGCATAGTCTTTGGACTTTAAAAGATCATTTTGGGATAGATAAAATAGCCGCGGTGCATATAAATCATATGTATCGCGGAGAGGATGCATTCAGTGACGAGAAATTTTGTGAGGATTTCTGTAAAGAGAAGGGCATCCTTTTTTTTGCGTATAGATTTGATGTGGAAAAGCTTGCTGTTGAGTGGAAGACAAGCTCTGAGGACGCAGGCAGGACAGTAAGGTATGACTCCTTCAGAGCAGTGGCAGATAAACTGGGCGGAGCCAAAATAGCTGTTGCTCACAATCGTCAAGACCAGGCCGAGACACTTCTTATGAGACTGGCAAGGGGAACCGGCACAGAAGGGCTTTGCGGTATAGATTATATAAGAGACGGTCAGATAATACGTCCGATATTGACTTGTGACCGGGAAGAAATTGAAGAATACTGTAGGCAGGAGGATCTTAGACCGAAGAGAGATCACACAAATTTAGAGCCTATATACACCAGAAATGTAGTTAGGCTGAAGCTGATCCCGTATATAGATGAGGTAATGGGATGCAGTATAGTAGATTCTTTAGCGGCGCTTTCAGACATAGCAAAAGAAGACAAAGACTTTATCGGGGGTTTTGTGGATGAGGTTATGAATGAATTTGTTATCGAAGGAGATCGGGGCTATTTAAATAGAGATATATTAAAAGGGCTTCATCCTGCTGTAAGAAAGCGGGTGGTGGTAAAAGCTTTCGGAAGAGTAGGGCTTATGAATGATATAGGTTCGGTGCATTTGGCGGGAGCAGAGGCTTTGCTGCTTTCTGACAAAACCTCGTCCGACTTAGAGTTTCCTCATAAGTTTATGATGAAGTGCAGGTATGACAGGGTATATTTTGAAAAAGTTCATAAAAAAAACACACAAGACTTTTCGATAGAATGTAGAATCATAGAAGAACCTTCAGAGGTAAGGCAGTACCTTAAAACAAAAAAGAGCCGGACCGATACAGATTTCCAAATCTTCGATCAGGATAAGATATCAGATGCGGCCAAACCTGTGCTAAGAAACAGACAGTCAGGGGATGTCATAACTCCGAAGGGATTCAAAGGCACCAAAAAGTTGAAGGAATATTTTATCGATCGTAAAATAGACAGGGATATTAGAGATACTATTCCTTTGGTATGTATAGGGAATAAGGTTTTGTGGATATACGGGTATGAAATAAATGAAAAGTTTCTGCCGGATGACAGCTCTGACAGGCTGCTCATAGTAAAGATTAACGCGTAATTTACATTGAAATAGACTGTTATATATGATAAAATATTTTGTACTTCATATATAAGGAGGAGAATAGTGAACAAGAAATCATTAAGAGGAATAGGCCTTTATTTCGTAATATTTCTTATAATCCTTGCTACTGTGTTTATTTATTACGATGAACCGGAAGAGGAGATAAAAGAAATACCGTTTTCAGAAATGATAAATGAATTGTCAGACCAGAATCTTATGACCATTCATATGGATAATACAGTATTAACGGGGACATTGAGAGACACGGGAGAAACCGTAGTGGCATATGCTTCGACGGAGATGGAAGCAAATGTGGTATTTAGTAAATACGTATTGCCTCAGGTAGAGGAAGGACTTTTAGAAGTGTCTTCCGACGAACCTAAGCAGACTTCATGGTTTATGTCGATGCTCCCGACATTCCTGATACTCATCGTTTTCCTTGGAGTATGGTTCTTCTTTATGAATCATTCACAAGGCGGAGGCGGAAAGGTAATGGGCTTTGGCAAGAACCGGGCTACGCTTCATAAGGACGAAGACCTTAAGAAAGTAACCTTCAAGGATATTGCGGGACTTGAAGAGGAAAAAGAAGAATTGGCAGAAATAGTAGATTTTCTGCGAAATCCGCATAAGTACATCAATCTGGGCGCAAGGATACCTAAAGGAGTGCTTTTGGTAGGCCCTCCGGGAACAGGTAAAACATATATTTCTAAAGCTACTGCCGGAGAAGCAGGAGTTCCGTTCTACAGCATCAGCGGATCTGATTTCGTTGAAATGTTCGTAGGTGTTGGTGCTTCCAGAGTTAGAGACATGTTTGCTGAAGCGAAGAAAAATCATCCTTGTATCGTATTCATAGACGAGATCGATGCTGTGGGAAGAAAAAGAGGCGCAGGCCTTGGCGGCGGACATGATGAAAGAGAGCAGACTCTCAACCAGCTCTTGGTAGAAATGGACGGCTTCGGTGAAAACGAAGGCATCATCGTTATTGCTGCAACAAACAGACCTGACGTTCTTGATCCGGCACTTCTCAGACCGGGAAGATTTGACCGTCAGATCGTTATCGACATCCCTGACCTTAAGGGAAGAGAAGAGATCATTGCTGTTCATTCAAAGAACAAGCCTTTGGCAGACGATGTAAACGTACAGATCCTTGCAAAGAGAACACCTGGATTTACACCTGCAGATATAGAGAATATGCTTAACGAAGCAGCTATTTTAACTGCAAGATATAATATGAAGAGTATCGATATGGATACTATCGAAACTGCGATTACTAAGGTAATAGCAGGTCCGGAAAAGAAGAGCAGGATAATAAACGAAAAAGAAAGAAGACTCACTGCTTACCATGAAGCAGGTCATGCTGTGGTGGCAACTCTTATGCCGGATACAGACAAGGTGCATCAGGTAACTATCATTCCTAGAGGAAGAGCCGGCGGATTTACTATGACCCTTCCGGAAGAGGATAAGAGCTACATCACAAAGGGTGAAATGTTCAACCAGATCATTCATCTTCTGGGGGGACGTGTTGCGGAACAGCTGGTGCTGGATGATATCAGCACAGGTGCAAGCAACGACATCGAAAGAGCTACAAATATCGCAAGAAATATGGTAACACGCTATGGCATGAGCGATAAGATCGGCCCTGTGAACTACAGTTCAGAAGACGAAGTATTCCTTGGAAGAGACTTCTCAACTAAGAAAAATATCTCTGAAGCTGTTACAAGTGAAATAGATCATGAGATCAGAAGCATTATTGAAGAAGCATATGCTAAAACTTCAGAGCTTTTAAGCGAAAATATGGATAAACTCCATGTTGTCGCGGAAGGTCTCTTAGAGCTTGAAACTCTCGATGCGGAACAGTTCGAAAGACTTTTCAACGGGGAAAGCGTTGAAACTCTTAAGGCTGAGTACGATGAAAAGAGAGAAAAACAGCTGAAAGAAAGAGAAGAAGCACGAATCAAAGCTGAAAAAGAGCTTGAGATAACCAGAAAGATCCTTGCAGGTCAGGTGGATCCAAAGACCGGAAGATATGTATATCCTCCACAGCAGGCGCCGAACCCTGTAAGAGATCAGAAGCAGGCAGAAGATAGCTGGGAAAGAGATCTGTTCCCGGGCGTTGACGAAGCCGAAAAATCTAAGGAACCTAAGCAGGAGGAATAACATGTTATTAGCTTTCGATGTGGGAAACACAAACATCGTTATCGGAGTATTTGACGGAGAAAAGCTTATTAGGTCATGGAGAATGAAAACAGACAAAAATAAGTCCGTTGATGAATATGGAATGCTCATAAATCAGCTGTTCCAGTATGATGGGATAGATATGAGATCCGTAAGTGATGTTATAATTTCCACGGTAGTACCACCGGTACTTTACACACTTCAGCATCTTTCAAGAAAGTATTTCAACAGAAAGGCTATCGTAGTAGGGCCTGGAGTCAAGACCGGAATGGTGATCAAATATGATAATCCTAAACAGATAGGTGCAGACAGGATAGTAAATGCTGTAGCTGCGTACCACAAATACGGCGGACCGCTGATCATAATAGATCTGGGAACAGCGACAACATTCTGTGCAGTAAGCGAAAAAGGTGAGTACATGGGCGGAACCATTGCTCCGGGACTTAAAATATCCAGCGAAGCTCTGGTAGAAAAAACATCAAAGCTTCCTAAAGTAGAGATAGAAGAACCGGGCAAAGTTATCTGCAAGAACACTATAGAAAGTATTCAGGCAGGTTTGGTCTATGGTCACGTAGGTCTTGTTGAATACGTTGTAAATCGTATGAAGAAAGAGCTTGCACCGGGGCAGGAAGACAAAGTAACAGTTATAGCAACAGGCGGCATGGCCAGCCTGATAAGCGACAGCACACCGTGCATCGATCATATCGAAAGAGAATTGACTCTGGACGGGTTAAGGCTTATATATAAGAAAAACAGACAGGTATAATCGTAATAAGGTAATAGACCTCGCGTTTGCAGTATGCAGGCGCGAGTTTTTTATATTTGAGTTTAAATATGTAGGGATATTTGAGAAAGGGAGTTTTGTGATAAAAGACGGGCGGAATTAACATATTGGATAGAAATATAAACAAAGTGTTAACCGTTTAACACTAGAATTAAATTTTGAAAGAAAATGTTAAAAGATTTAACACAATTGGTGGAGAAATTGGAAAAAATGTTAAGCAATTAACATATAAGAGAAAAATCAGGATAAAGTGTTAAAAGAATTAACACAAAATTGAGAAAAACAAGAAAAGTGTTAAAAGGTTTAACAAAAAATGTGAAAAACTGAGTGAAGTGTTAACGAGTTAACACAAATATAAAGAAATATTAGAAAAGTGTTAAAAAGCTTAACCCAATAGACGTTTGCTTAGCAAATGTTGTTAAAAATCAAATCTAAGGATGAAGCGACGTTTGTAATATACGCATATAGGGAGTTTACATAAAGCCAAATGGAAAAATTTGACAATTCGTGAACGCTGTTATAGTATAAAAGGAAAAGGGGAAAGGTGATAAACAATGAGAGAGATTATTATCAATGAAATGGAAAGGTACAGAAAGATTTTACAGGAGGACATGGAGGAAGTAAAATTATTATCGACAGATGGGATAACTACGAAGGTCATAAAAAATGAATTGTATTTTTATAAGAGAGAATATGATCCGAAAACGAACAAAAGAAAATACCGGTGCTTAGGAAATGTCAAGAGCTTGGATGAGGCATATATTTGTGAGATTTTACGAAGGGATCATTTAAATGAAAGAATAAAGGTAAATAAAAAGAATCTTGAATTGCTAACCAAGATCGTTCCTTTGTTAAAAAAAGAAGGTTATGGGAAAATCTATAGCCGTGTATCCAAAGCGGCAAAATTTTCGTATGCAACGAAACAAGATCACAGCATAGAGAGATATAAAGGCAGAGAAGTTGAGGCTTTGATTTGGCTCAGTAAAAACAATGATACTGTTACATTTCGCAATGATGAATTGCTGCATATGACGGCAAGGGGCTTAAGGGTACGATCAAAGTCAGAGTTACTGATTGCTTCCGCTCTTGAGGAAAGGAGGCTTCTTTTTAAGTATGAACCGGAAATAAAAGGAGGATCAAACTCTGTTTTCAGACCGGATTTTGTTGTTCTTAGACCTGGAGATATGAAGGAGATATATTGGGAGCACTTTGGCTTGATGAATGATCCGGAGTATGAAAAGAAGGCGATGGAAAAATTGATAAAGTATCAAAAGATGGGCTATTGTTTATGGGATAACCTGATCATTTCATTTGATTCAGACAAAGGATCCTTTAATATGCAGAGTATAAATAGAATTATTGACATGTTTATATCAGTGGAATAAAGGATAAGATGGTCAGCCAAAACAATTCGCCGTATACGAAGAAACTAACTTCAAATTCGCTGCAAACGAAAAACAAAAAAACCGGGACAATGCCGGGTGGTTTTCGTTTAAGGCGAACGATGGGAGGAGAGGAAGAATAATGTACGAAGAAATGTTGGATAACGCGCCGCAAAATTCGTTTAAACCGAAGGGCGCGCCCTGTTTTTTTGTTTCGTTACAGGCGAAAAAGAGCTCGGCGGGGCAAATGTTTCGTTTAAGACGAAAGCAAAAATAGGAAAAGAAAAATGTGAACATAAACAATTCGTTTAAACCGAACATTAAAAAAATGAAAAGCGAAGCAAGGGCTGGAGCGCTTGCTTTTTATAATTCGCTTATAACGAACAACAAAAAGAGATAAAGGTCTTTGACGCGAGGATCAAAATGATATTGATAGGGAAAGGAAGAATTGTATATATGGACAAAAAGTGTTATAATATAATGCCTAAAAAATAAGAATCAATTAAGGAATAATATGAAGATCGGAAATATAGAATTTGAGAATCCTTTTATCCTTGCGCCTATGGCGGGGATAACGGACAGCACTTTCAGACTGCTGTGCAGGGAGATGGGATGCAGTCTTTCCTATTCGGAGATGGTAAGTGCAAAAGCTCTGTACTACAAGGACAAGAATACAGAGCGGCTATTGAAAGTCACAGAAGAGGAACTTCCAATAGCCTACCAGGTCTTCGGCTCGGAGCCGGAAGTCCTGGCTTTTGCAGCAGATCGCCTACGAGAAGAAAAAAACTGCATACTGGATATAAATATGGGCTGTCCTGTTCCTAAAGTGGTAAAAAACGGAGAAGGCTCCGCCCTCATGAAAGATCCGGCGCTGATCAGGGAACTCGTTTCCGCAGCTGTAAAGCATGCGGGGAAACCTGTAACAGTAAAAATGCGCTTGGGCTGGAATGACGAGAATATAAATGTAATAGAATGCGCCGGAGAAGCGGAAGCTGCGGGAGCCGCAGCAGTTGCTGTCCATGGAAGGACCAGAGAGCAGTATTACAGCGGCAAAGCAGACTGGGCATGGATCAAAGAAGTAAAGAAACAGCTCAGTATTCCTGTGATTGGAAACGGTGATATTTTTAAGGCGGAAGATGCTCTAAGGATGATGGATGAGACCGGATGCGACATGGTCATGGTGGGCAGAGGAGCATTGGGAAATCCTTGGATATTTAGAGAATTAAAATCTCTGTGGGGGAATAATATAGAAGAAAAACCGCCGGCTTTCCAAGAGATCATTGAACTGATGAAAAGACAGCTCGACATGATGGAGAAAGAAAAGGGAGAATATGCGGCCGTAAGAGAAATGCGAAAACACGTAGGATGGTATATCAAAGGTGTTCACGGTGCGGCTTCTATACGCCAGAACGTTAATAAAATTGATGATATAAGGGAATTAAGGTCATTCTTGACAATTTTAGCCCGCTAATTTATTATGTAGGGTATAATATTTTTTATTGAGGAAGGGAGTTCATGAGATGGCTGAAGAACTGATTTTAACCAGGGAAGGTTATACGAAAATTGAACAGGAACATGAGTATTTAGTATCTGTTAGAAGAAAAGAAGTTGCCGAAAGGATCAAGGAGGCGATCTCATACGGAGATATCTCTGAAAACTCCGAATTCGATTCTGCAAAAAATGAACAGGCAGAATTAGAGGAAAGGATCCTCAAGCTTGAAAATATGATGAGAAATGCTACAGTTATCGAAGATGATGACATCAATCTCGAAGTAGCAAACGTAGGTCTGACTATTAAAGTTAAAGATTTAGACTTTGATGAAGACATAGAATTCTCTATCGTAGGATCTTCAGAAATAGATCCAAGCAAAAATTTGATATCAAACGAATCTCCTATAGGCAAAGAGCTTATGGGCAAAAGAGTCGGCGATATAATAGAAGTTACAGTTCCTGACGGTTCTGTGATCAAATTTGAGGTATTAGAAATTTATAAAAAGTAGGTGGGAACATGGCAGAAGAACAAAAGAACGTAGTCCAAGAAGAAAATTTATCAGAAGTATTGCAGGTAAGAAGAGACAAGCTGGCTAAACTTCAGGCCGACGGAAGAGATCCGTTCGTGGTAGAAAAATACGATGTAACAGCATACAGCCAGGATATCAAAGAAAACTTCGATGATTACGAAGGTAAAAAAGTTTCTATTGCCGGCAGAATCATGGCAAAAAGAAGAATGGGCAAAGCTTCATTTATCGATATTCAGGATAAAGACGGCAGGATCCAGTCTTATGTTAGAAAAGATGCTATCGGTGATGTAGAATATGAATATTTCGTAACATATGACATCGGTGATATCGTAGGTATCAAAGGTGAAGTTTTCAGAACAAAACACGGTGAAGTTTCAGTTAAAGCAGAAGAGATCCTCCTCATGAGCAAATCTCTCCAGGTGCTTCCTGAAAAATTCCACGGGCTTACAGATACAGAGATCCGTTACAGACAGAGATACGTTGACCTTATCGTAAATCCTGATGTAAAGAAAACTTTCGTGCTTAGAACACAGATCGTTAAAGAGATCAAGAGATTCATGGATGAAAGAGGATTCCTTGAAGTTGACACACCTATCCTCGGCACAATTGCCGGCGGTGCAGCAGCTCGTCCATTCATCACACATCACAACACACTTGACATCGATATGTACATGAGAATCGCTAACGAACTCTTCCTTAAGAGACTAATCGTAGGCGGATTTGACAGAGTATATGAAATGGGCCATATGTTCAGAAACGAAGGTATGGATCCAAAGCATAATCCTGAATATACAGCTATCGAAATGTACCAGGCATATGCTGACTATGAAGATATGATGGAACTCACAGAAAGCCTCATTTCAACAGTTGCTGAAAGAGTTCTCGGAACAACAAAAGTTAACTATCAGGGCACAGAAATCGACTTCAAACCTCCTTGGAAGAGAGCTACAATGATCGAAATGGTAAGAGAATACGCAGGCGTAGACTTTGACCAGATCACAACAGACGAAGAAGCAAGAGCTATCGCTAAGGAAAGAGGAATTGAAGATGCGGACAAGCTCAACAGAGGTAAAGCTATCGCTGCATTCTTTGAAGAATACTGCGAAGAACACCTTGTTCAGCCTATCTTCATCACACAGCATCCGGTTGAAATTTCTCCACTCGCAAAGAGAAATCCTAAGGATCCTGCAATGACAAACAGATTTGAAGCTTTCGCAAACAGATGGGAAATTGCAAACGCATTCTCTGAACTTAATGACCCTATCGATCAGAAACAGAGATTTATCGATCAGCTCAAAGAAAGAGAAGCCGGCGATGATGAAGCTCATATGATGGACGAAGACTTTGTAAATGCTATCGAAGTAGGCCTTCCACCAACAGGAGGTCTTGGTGTAGGCGTTGACAGAGTTATCATGCTCCTCACAAACGCAGCATCCATCAGGGATATTATTTTGTTCCCAACAATGAAGCCGCTTTAAGAAAAAACTAAGACTTATAGCAGAGTTAGCGTAAGTATTACACCCCCTTTGCCGGGAAAGGCAGAGGGGGTTTTCTGTGAAGAGCAACATTGATATTGATAATGTGATAGTATATTATAGTATTAAAAAATATGATGTTCAAAAATGAAAATCTTTTCGAAGGGAGAGCGGGCGTTGAAACATAGTTGCTTAAAAAAAATAATTACTGTCTCAATGGTTTTTGTTTTGACATTTACGTTGCTGACTTTTACTTCTTGCGAATCTGAGACGCATGACACCGAGCTGATGAGCTTTGAGTTTACCCTTACAGATCAGGATGTGGAAGAAGCTCTTGCGTTGACAGAACAGCTGGAAGTATATATTGAAGAAGAAAACAATTCGAAGATAGTTTCTACGGCGAAGCTGCTGCAGGATAAAAGAGATTACATTGTTCATCAGAGCCTTGTGGGAAAAATCAATTATTATTCAGATTTGGAAGATGATCAGGCTTATGAAACGTATGCTTCCGCGGAGGATGCCAATTATACGGTGCGTGAGGAAAGCCTGCGTGTACTGAAAAAACTTTACCGATCGGATCTGCCGGCAAAAGATAAAGTTTTCGAAGATTGGACCGAAGCGGAAATAAAGACACTTGAGGTTTCCGATGAAGATATCGCTGCGATCGAAAAACAACAGGATGAATTGCTGCAGGAATATCTTGCCTTAGATAACACTGATCCGGAGACCTGGTCGACGGCACAGGAAGAGATTTATTTAGAATTTGTACACAGCGGACAGCAGCTTGCTTTTTTGTATGGCCATGACAATTATTACAATTATGCTGCAAATGAAATATATAACAGAGGATACAGCAAAGATCAGAGAGAATCTTTTCGTGAAAGTGTAAAAGAACAGATATTGCCGTTGTATTTAGAAGTGGAGGCTTTATATCAAGAAAAAAGGGATCAGCTCACCGAGGATCAGGAAGCACTGTTTTCCTCCTTAAGAAAAGATACTTGCTTGCAGTCAAACGAATATCTGGCGGGATACATCGAGAGTTATCCTGAGGAAATGAAAACTATTATGAATTATATTTTCGACCGGGAAGCGGTGGTATACAGTGAATCGGAAAATGCATATGGAATAGCGTATACAAATTATTCTAATTATTGCGATCAGCCTTTTGTGTTTTTGGGAAACGGCTGTCAGGACTTGCTTACATTTGTACATGAGCTTGGACATTACGTGTCGTTTTATCATTTTGCAGATGATGAACTCCCATATGACACCTGTGAGGTACAGTCTCAAGGCGGTGAATGGCTGCTTCTAAATTATCTTGACGGAAAGCTGGATGCAGAAGTTTATGAAGCATTTTTACTGTGGCGTTTGAGATATGGTTTGGATATCATCACCCTCAGTACACTGGTAGACGAATTCGAGGAAGAAGTTTATACACGAGCTGAACTTGCTTCACCGGATGAATTTGAAAGTATTTTTGAGGATGTGGTGGATAGCTATGAAGGCATCGAAGAATTATATTCTATAGATGAACTTTACACCTATGCTCAGCGTGTATCGATAGAAGTGCCGGTTTATTACTTAAGCTATGCGACAAGCGAAGTGGCATCAATGTCGTTTTATGCAGTGGCAAACGAAGAAGGATATGAAATTGCACAGGATATATATATTGACCTCTGTTTGAAAACACCAACCGACAGGACGTTTTCCGATACGCTTATGGATGTGGGACTTCCGGACCCATTTGAGGAAGAAAATATAGTAAAGATAAAAGAAACCTTTGAAAATGTATTTGAGGCAGAATGAATGCCGAATGAAAGAAAACCCCGCATTTTATGCGGGGTTGGTTTTTTATCGTTATGTGTTTATAAGCTGCTGCATATCATCCGGCAATGGGCTTTCGAAATGCATTGGTTCACCGCTGACCGGATGGGTAAACTGCAAAGTGGCACAGTGCAGCGCCTGCCTGCTGATCAGATGGCAGCTGCCTCCGTATAATGAATCGCCCAGAAGGGGATGCCCCAGAGATGCCATATGGACTCGGATCTGATGGGTGCGGCCGGTCAACAGTTGAAGCTGAATCAATGAATAAAATCGTGTGCCGGATCGAAAAGTGTTTAAGGTTTTATACAATGTAACGGCTGGCTGACCGTCGGGATGAATCTGGCGCCGGATACGGCTGTTATCTATACGTCCGATGGGTTTGTCAATACGACCTTCCGGTGGTGAAGGGATCCCTTCCGCAAGTGCAAGATAAGTTTTGGTGATGGTCTGTTCCTGCTGTACCAGGCTGAGCAGATGATGTATATGCCGATGTTTTGCCGTAAGGACCAGCCCGGATGTATCCAGGTCCAGTCGTGTTGCAAAATGAACGGCTGCCATATGACGGGTCTGTTCATAATGATGAACAATGGCGTTAGCCAGCGTTTCGGAAGGATGCCTTTTGGATGGAATGATAGAGATGCCTGCCGGTTTTTCTGTAACCAGGAGATATTCATCTTCGTAGATGATAGAAAGGGGCATAGCATTGCCCTTCATCTGGTAGTTAACTTTTTCCGGTGGATACTGTACAGTGATCCTGTCGCCGGGCTGTACGATGTAACGTACGGTTTCCGTTTTGCCGTTTACCAGAATTGCACCGCCGGACTTGATATCAGTCAGAGCAGTTTTGGAAATATTCTGTTGTATAAGAAAGTCGCGCAGCAGAATATTACGGTCACATTCTGATGCGGTAAACTGCAAGGTGAATGGTTTTGTCATTGATCCTATCCTTTGCTTTAAACTGATAATTTATTATATCACAGGATGATACCTGATGTATTGCCGCGCCATTTTTATATGTAAAAACTTTCAAACCTGTGTTGCTCCCGACTACATTCTCTGCGAAAAAACTGTTAAAGATGAATTCGTATCAGAGGCAGTAAAACATATCAAGATACAATATGGTGAAAATCCTCTTGAAAATAGAGATTACGGAAAAATCATAAATAAAAAACATACTTGAAGATTTTTTTATGCATCGTATAATCGTAACAAAGGAGAGAAAAAATGAAAGAATATATTGATCAGCTTTTAGAATATCCTTTGTTCGATGGAATAAAAGAGGAAGAATTGGGCCCGATGCTGGGGTGCTTAGGCGGACATATAAAAACATTTAAAAAAGGCGAGTACATTTTTCTGGAGCAGGAAGTGGTAAACCATATAGGACTTATAATCAGCGGAAGTATCGACATGGTCAAAGAAGACGTATGGGGCAATAAGACCATAATGGTAAGGATAAAGGAAAGAGATCTGTTTGGAGAATCCTTTGCCTGCGGCCTGAATCAGTCTTCCATAGTGACATTTTGTGCATCTTCGGATTCAAAGATAATGTTCCTTCCTTTTCAGAGGGTAATGCACTCCTGCAGCAGGTCCTGCGGGTTTCACCACAGACTGATAGAAAACATGGTCTTTGTTATAGCGGCAAAGAACAAGCAGCTTATGGAAAAGATAGAAGTAGTATCTAAAAAGACATTGAGAGAAAAGATCCTTGCATATCTTTCCCAGCAGGCTCAGGTTCAAGGAACCGAATACTTTGAGCTGCCTTTAGGCCGGGTGGAAATGGCGGAATACCTATGTGCAGACAGAAGCGCTTTAACAAGAGAATTGAATCTTATGCAGGCTGAAGGGCTGATAGATTATCACAGGAACACCTTTAGACTGCTGTAATGGTAATGAGCCTCGTTTCGTAAAGAAGCGGGGTTTTTTGTTGAAGAAAGGCAAATGTTGCTTTTGCAACATATCCAAAACCGACTCTCCTGTATATTAAACCTACAAGAAATACAGAATATCACATCGAATAAAAAGGAGAGTTAATATGGATAATAAAATGTTTTGTTTTCAGTGTGAACAGACAGCAGGCTGCACAGGATGTACAGGAGCAGCAGGAGTATGCGGGAAAAAAGCAGATACTGCAGAGATACAGGATAAAGTAACAGGGGCGCTCATAGGTTTGGCAAGAGCCGTAGAAGGAAATGAAGATTCGGTAACATATGAAACTGACAAACTGATCCTTGAAGGTCTCTTTGCAGCTGTAACAAATGTGGATTTTAACAATGATACTTTAAACGATCTTTTGAGCAGGATAAATGCAGAAAAGGAAAAACTCGTTCCTCTTTGTGAAGAGTGCGGTGCACCTTGCGGCAGAAACGAAGATTTTGATATGAAGAAATTATGGTATGCTCATGAGGATATAAGATCCTTGAAATCTCTTATCCTGTTTGGGATCAGAGGGATGGCGGCATATGCTTATCACGCAGATGTGCTGGGATATTCAGATCCTCAGATCAGCAGTTTCTTCTACAAAGCTTTGTATGCAGTATGTCAGGAGGATTGGGGAATGGAGGAACTTCTTCCTATAGTAATGGAAGTGGGAGAAGTAAATCTTAAATGCATGGCCCTGCTTGATCAGGCTAACACAGAGACCTTTGGAACACCGGCACCGGCGGAAGTGACTTTAACTGTTGAAAAGGGACCTTTCATCGTCATCACAGGACATGATCTTTATTATTTAAAACAGCTTTTGGAACAGACAATAGACAAGGGTATAAACGTATACACACATGGAGAGATGCTTCCGGCTCATGCTTATCCGCTTCTCAGAGAATATCCTCATCTTAAAGGCAACTTTGGAACTGCATGGCAGAATCAGCAGAAGGAATTTGCAGACATACCTGCGCCGATACTGTATACAACAAACTGTCTCATGCCGCCAAAGGCAAGCTATGCAGACAGGATCTTCACAACAGAGGTGGTATCCTTTCCTGGAGCGGTACATATCGGAGAGGACAAGGATTTCAGCCCTGTGATCGAAAAGGCGCTTGAACTTGGGGGATATCCGGAAGATGTAAGATTTACGGGTATTAACGGAGGAGATAAGGTGACTACCGGCTTTGGCCATGGTTTTGTGCTTTCGGTAGCGGAGACTGTTGTTGAGGCTGTGAAGAGCGGTTCTGTAAAACACTTCTTCCTCGTAGGCGGCTGTGATGGAGCTAAAGCAGGCAGAAACTACTATACAGATTTCGTGAAGAATACACCGGAGGATTCCATAGTTCTTACTTTAGCTTGCGGCAAATATCGTTTCAATGATCTTGACTTGGGAACTATAGGGGGACTGCCAAGACTTATGGATATGGGGCAGTGCAATGATGCTTACAGCGCGATCAAAGTAGCAGTGGCTCTTTCAGAAGCTTTTGAGTGTTCTGTAAACGAACTGCCTCTTTCAATGGTACTTTCATGGTATGAACAGAAAGCTGTATGTATACTTCTTACACTGCTTTACCTTGGGATCAAGGACATCCTTCTCGGGCCTTCACTTCCGGCTTTCGTGTCACCAAATGTGCTGTCATTCCTTGTGGAGAACTATAATATTGCACCGATATCAGACCCGGAAACAGATATGAAAAAACTTTTGGGATAGAAGAGGGGAATACCTGTAAACTGTTGAAAAATCAATATTTAATGGTATAATTCTAATATATTTTAAAAAGCATAGAGTGAAGAATAAGGCTTAAAAGGAGGTATACTTTATATGAAAAAGAAATTATTGGCGTTAATGATGGTGCTTGCTTTAGTGATGATACCTTTGGCTGGCTGCGGAGGCTCAGATGAAGCTAATGATACTGTTGAAAATACAGACACACCTACAGAATTCTATTATTCATTTCAAATCTACGGTATAGATGAGGCGATGCTGGCTATCACATTTGTTGATGAAAACGGAGAGCCGTATGTAGAAGAAACAGGATCTTACGGATGGTTTGGAACACCGGAAATGACTATAGGTCAGATGATGGAAGAATGGGATATCCAGTCTATTGAACCTAAATGTGATGAATATGAATTCCTGGGATGGAAAGCAGTAGAAGAAGTTGTCGAGACTGATGAATCAGGGGTTGAAAAATTCGTACAAAAAGAACTATATGACGGAAAAGTATTTACACTTGAAGAAGTGAAGACTTTAGAATTACTGCCAACAGATATCTATTTCAACTCGGTTTGGGATCTGGTATGCGGCGGCTGTGAAGAACGCAAAATTTGCGATGTATACTACATAGACGATGAACGTTATTTCGTATGCAAAGACTGCTATGAAGAATTTGCAACAGGTATGGGATTGATATAACAGTAAAAGAAAGCCCTATCTATGGTCAAACATAGATAGGGTGTTTTTTTGAATATAAGGCTAAAGCTTTGCCACATGTTTTTTTAATGCATCGAAGCTTTCTTCGCTGATCACGTGTTCCATCCTGCAGGCATCTTCCGCTGCAACTTCAGGATCCACTCCAAGTGCAACAAAGAAGCTGGTTATGATCTGGTGACGTTCAAGTACGCTTTCGGCGATCTTGAGCCCCGTATCTGTTAAAGAGATATTGCCTCCGTTATCAACGGTTATATATTCCTTCTGTCGGAGATTTTTCATGGCAACGCTTACGCTGGGTTTGGAGAAATTAAGCTCTGTGGCAATGTCGATAGAACGAACATATCCCTGACGCTTGGATAGGATCAATATGGTTTCTAAGTAGTTTTCTGCCGATTCATGTATCACCATTTTTATACTCCTCTAATACAAATATTATGTATTTAGAATTTATCATAATGTGACGGAAAAGAAAAGAAAATATTGAAAAAAATAGGGACACAGGATATTGACAATATTAAACGGTTATGTTAGACTAACTGCAGTTAGTTGATACTAATCGATAAATCTGTTATGGAGGATGTTATGGATTTAAAGAAAGTTCATACAGGTGAAGAATATATAATTAAAGAAATCTTAACTAATGATGAGGAGCTGGATGCATTCCTTTTCTCGCTAGGGTGTTATTCCGGAGAGCCGATAACAGTGGTTTCACATCTGAGAGGCGGATGTGTAGTGTCCATTAAAGATGGAAGATATTCCATAGACAATGCACTGGCAAAAGCTATAATAGTACAGTAGGTGTTGTGGTGAGGCTGTCACCACAATATATTTTTTCAAAGGAGTTAGTCATAACTACCTCAAGCAAACTCATACATATATAGAAATAAGACAAGTTATCAAACGTATTTTACAGGAGGATAATAAAATGCGAATTGCTTTGATCGGTAATCCAAACAGTGGCAAGACAACGATGTACAATGCGCTTACCGGAAGAAATGAAAGAGTGGGAAATTGGGCAGGAGAACTGTAGATAAAAAAGAAAGCAGTATAAAGAAAAGCTTTTACAGCGGTTCAGAAGAACTGGTGGCAGTAGATCTGCCGGGAGCTTATTCAATGTCTCCGTTCACATCTGAAGAAAGCATCGCAAGCGGATATGTAAAACACGAAAATCCGGACGTAATGATCAACATAGTAGATGCTACGAATCTCAGTCGAAGCTTGTTTTTCACAACACAGCTTATGGAACTTGGGATCCCTATGGTGGTGGCTCTTAACAAAAGCGACGTAAACGAAAAAAGGCAGACAAAGATAGATGCAGTAAAGCTTAGCGAAAAACTGGGATGTCCTGTGATCGAAACCGTCTCTATCACAGCGTCTGACAAAGGACTTGCAAAGCTTGTAGAGTCAGCTGTGGCGCAAAAAGGAAAAGTTCAGACAGCCCCTTACGTGCAGGATTCGATCGACCTTAATGACAAAGCTCAAGTTAAAGAAGCTGACAGAAAGCGTTTCGAATATGTAAACAGGCTTGTAAAAGAAGTTGAAACAAGAAAAGTACTTACAAAAGACAGAAATATAAACGACAAAATAGACGTAGTCTTAACAAACAAATGGATAGGTATACCTATCTTTGCGGCGGTAATGTTTCTTGTATTTCACATTTCGCAGGCTACGCTGGGACCTTGGATAGCGGATTATCTCGTGGGATGGATAGAAGTATTCCAGGGTGTGGTGGCAGAAGCTGTTGCAGATGCATCTCCATTCCTTCAGTCTCTTCTCGTTGACGGCATGATAGGCGGTGTAGGTGCGGTAATAGGATTCCTGCCGCTGGTAATGGTAATGTACTTCCTTATAGCTATACTTGAAGACGTTGGTTATATGGCCCGTGTAAGCGTGGTTTTGGATCCTATATTTAAAAGAGTAGGCCTGTCCGGGAAATCAGTTATTCCTTTCGTTATCACAACTGGATGTGCTATCCCGGGTATCATGGCCAGCCGTACCATCAAAAACGAAAGAGAAAGAAGAGCAACGGCAATGTTGGCTCCATTTATGCCGTGCGGAGCAAAGCTTCCTGTAATCGCATTGTTTGCCGGAGTATTTTTCGGAGATGCGGCGTGGGTAGGTACACTTATGTACTTCGTTGGTATCGTGCTCATATTCTTTGGGGCTTTACTTGTGAATAAGATCGCAGGACACAAGACCAGAAAATCTTTCTTCATCGTGGAACTGCCGGATTACAAGGCTCCAAGCGTGAAAAGAGCGTTTCTCTCAATGTGCTCCCGCGGATGGGCATACATAGTAAAAGCAGGAACTGTTATCCTTGTGTGCAATACCGTTATTCAGATCATGCAGACATTCGATTGGAGACTGCAGGTGGTGGAAGAAGGTATGGAGCATACTTCTATCCTGGCAAGCATTGCTTCGCCGTTTGCTGTACTTCTTATCCCTCTCGGCTTTGGTGCATGGCAGCTGGCGGCTGCAGCGGTTACAGGCTTTATAGCTAAAGAAAATGTTGTTGGAACATTAGCTGTAGTATACGGGATCACAAACTTTATAAACACAGAAGAACTTGTTCTCATGGGCGGTGCAAATGAAGTTGCGGCAATGCTTGGCCTTTCGTCAGCAGCGGCACTGGCCTACCTGATGTTCAACCTTTTTACACCTCCTTGTTTCGCGGCTATCGGCGCTATGAACTCTGAGATCAAGAGCAAGAAATGGCTGTTTGGAGGTATCGGTCTTCAGCTTGGAACGGGCTACACTGTGGCATTCCTCGTATATCAGACAGGAACACTTATAACAGAAGGTACACTTGGTACAGGTTTTATTCCGGGGCTTATCGCGGTTGCGGTTATGGCAGCGTTTGTTATCTGCCTCATAAAGAAGGCAGACAGAGATGCTGCTAAGGAATATGCGTAAATAAATAACATGTTTTAGGGAGATGCAGGTATGAAAGATTTGATCATAATAGCACTGGTACTAATTATCGTAGCAGGAGCGGTGTTCTATATAATAAAGGCAAAAAAAAGCGGCGTGAAATGTATCGGATGTACGGCGGCTGCAAGCTGTTCCAGAAATCCCGGTTCCGTAGAAGGCTGCAGCTGCAGCAACGGTCCGGAGGGCTGCGGATACCATACCGATGCTGAAGAATAAATATTTAAGTTATCAATAAGCGGGATCAGGGAGGTCCCGCTTTTGGATATTTTTGAAGGGATGTGGGATAATATTTGTATTTTAATAAGGATATTTGATAAAGAAGACGATTAATCCGTTCCAATTATCCTGAAGTGGTGGTATAATAGATAAGATTTAATAAAACAGAGCAGGAGAGATTTTGAAATGAAGGATATTCAGATCAGACAGATATTCAGAAACACAGACGAGTATGCAGGAAAAGAAATAACAGTAAGAGGTTGGGTAAGGACCAACCGCAGCTCAAATAAATTTGGATTTATAGAACTCAATGACGGTACTTTCTTCAAGTCAGTACAGGTGGTTTATGAACAGGAATTCATCACAAACTTCGAAGAAATTTCAAAAGCTCCGATAGCAGCGGCTTTAATGGTCAAAGGAACACTTGCTTTAACACCTGGCGCAAAACAGCCTTTCGAAATCAAAGCATCAGAAGTAGTGATCGAAGCTGATTCTGCAGCGGACTATCCTCTCCAGAAGAAGAGACACAGCATGGAATTCCTCAGAGAGATCGCTCACCTCAGACCAAGAAGCAATACCTTCTCCGCAGTTTTCAGAGTAAGATCTTTGGTTGCATATGCTATCCATAAGTTCTTCCAGGACAATGATTTCGTATATGTGCATACACCTATCATTACAGGCAGCGACTGCGAAGGTGCAGGTGAAATGTTCAGAGTAACAACTCTTGATATGGAAGCTCCTGACAAGAACGAAGACGGCAGCATCGATTACACAAAAGATTTCTTCGGTAAAGAAACAAGCCTTACAGTATCAGGACAGCTTGAAGCAGAAACCTTTGCTATGGCGTTCAGAAACATTTATACTTTCGGGCCTACATTCAGAGCAGAAAACTCAAACACAGCAAGACATGCTTCTGAATTCTGGATGATCGAGCCGGAAGTTGCCTTTGCGGACCTCAACGACAATATGGATCTTGCAGAAGCAATGATCAAATACATCATAAAATTCGTTATGGAAAAAGCTCCTGAAGAAATGCAGTTCTTCAACAGCTTTATTGACAAAGGTCTCCTTGACAGACTGGACAACATCGTAAATTCTGACTTTGCAAGGATCACTTATACAGAAGCGGTAGACCTTCTTCTGAAAGCAGATAAAGAGTTCCAGTATCCTGTTGAATGGGGTATCGACCTTCAGACAGAACACGAAAGATATATTACAGAAGAAATATATAAAAAGCCTGTATTCGTTACAGATTATCCAAAGGATATCAAGGCCTTCTATATGAGACTCAATGATGACAACAAGACTGTTGCGGCTTGTGACCTTCTCGTGCCGGGCGTAGGAGAGATCATCGGAGGTTCTCAGAGAGAAGAACGTTACGACGTGCTTACACAGAGAATGGAAGAAATGGGACTCAACGAAGCTGATTACTGGTGGTACCTTGACCTTAGAAAATACGGCGGAGTTAAACACGCAGGATACGGTCTTGGCTTTGAAAGGATCATTATGTACATCACAGGTATGTCAAATATCAGAGACGTACTCCCGTTCCCAAGAACACCTAAGACAGCAGAGTTCTAAAAAACTCCCTGAAATGAACGAAACAGCGCCTTTTGGTGCTGTTTTTTTTACGGAACCCCTTGAAATTGCTATTTACGACACTTGTTTTAAATGATATAATATACAAGTGTTACTTTTAGGACGGACAAAATTTAAATAAAATATATATTCAGGAGGAATCACAAATTATGAAGGGCTATAATGGCGACACAATCAGAAACGTTGCGCTTTTAGGACATGGCGGATGTGGTAAAACAACATTTTTAGAAGCAGCACTTCTTTCAACAGGAGTTATCAGCAGACTTGGTAAAGTTGAAGACGGAAACACAGTATCCGACTACGACAAAATGGAAATCGAAAAAGGTTATTCCATTTCTGCATCTATCGTTCCGGTTGAATACAATAAAGTAAAGATCAACTTCGTTGATACACCGGGCTTCTTCGATTTCGTAGGCGAAGTAAATTCAGCAATGGCAGCAGTAGACGCAGCTATGATTTTAGTAGACGCTTCTGCAGGTATCCAGGTTGGTACAGAAAAAGCTTGGAATTCATGCAAACACTTTGATATGCCGAAAATGTTCGTGCTCACAAAGACTGACAAAGAAAACGTTGATGTAGACGCAGTTATCGATGAACTCAAAGCTAAGTTCGGAACATCAGTAGTAACACTTGATGATCAGGATGCTCTTATCGAAGTAATCGCTGAAACAGACGAAGAACTGATGGAAAAATACTTCGAAGGTGAAGAATTCACTGAAGAAGAATTCAATAAAGGATTAATGAACGGCTTTGCTTCAGGAAACATCGTTCCTGTTCTCGTATGTTCATCAACAAAAGGCGAAGGAATAAAAGAAGTTCTTGACGCTGCTATCAAATACGTTCCTGCTGCAGGCGCACATGCTGCATACAAGACAGTAGACGGTAAAGAAGTAGCTGCAGATCCAAACGGCAAACCTGTTGGATTCGTATTCAAGACTATCGCTGACCCATTCCTCGGAAAGATCAACCTCGTGAAGATCGTAGCAGGTAAATTCACAACAGGTATCGAATTATACAACTCAAGAGCAGAAAAAGCTGAAAAACTCGGCTCAATGTTCTATTTAAGAGGAAAGACACAGGGCGAATGTCCATCAGCAGTAGCAGGCGACATCGTTGCTGTAGCTAAATTACAGTATGCACAGACAGGCGATACACTTTGCGAAAAAGCTAACCCTGTTGAACTTCCTGGCGTTGAATTCCCACAGCCTGCACTCTTCATCGCAATCGAACCAAAAGCTAAGGGCGAAGATGAAAAAGTTGGTACAGGTATCCACAAGCTCATGGAAGAAGATCCATCATTAAAACTCGAAAGAAACGTTGAAACAAAACAGACATTACTCGGCGGCCAGGGTGAGATCCAGTTAGGAATAATCACATCTAAACTTAAGGATAAATTCGGCGTAGAAGTACAGAGCATCCCACAGAAGATCGCTTACAGAGAAACAATCAAAGGAAATTCAGACGTTCAGGGTAAACATAAGAAACAGTCCGGCGGCGCAGGTCAGTACGGTGACGTTCATATCAGATTCAGCCCATCACAGGAAGAATTTGAATTCTCAGAAGAACTCTTCGGCGGATCAATTCCTAAGAACTACGTTCCAGCTATCGAAAAAGGTCTCATCGAATCAATGCAGAAGGGCCCTCTCGCAGGCTGCAAGGTAGTAAACATCAAGGCTGTATTATATGATGGTTCATACCATGATGTAGACTCCAACGAAATGGCATTCAAGATCGCTGCTTCATTAGCATTCAAGAAAGGTATCGTAGAAGCGAAACCTTGCCTCCTCGAACCTGTTATGAAAGTAGAAATCAACGTTCCTGATGAATACATGGGAGACGTAATGGGCGATATGAACAAGAGAAGAGGCAAGATCCTCGGTATGGAACCACAGGCTGGCGGCGGACAGAAGCTTATGGCTGAAGCTCCACAGGCTGAACTCTTCGACTATGCTATCGTGCTTAGATCAATGACACAGGCTAGAGGAAGCTTCGTAATGAACTTTGAAAGATACGAAGAAGTTCCTGCACACCTCGCTGACAAGATCATCAAAGAATACCAGGCAGAACAGGAATAATTTCCAAATAAGATATTTAAAGGTGTTACAAAAGCCGAAAGGCTTTTGCAGCACCTTTTTCTTTTTGCTTGATATTTATTTTTCTATAGCATATAATAAAGTCAAAGAAAGTCAAAACTTTTAGCGAAAAGGAGGGAGAAGCATGGCAAAAATGAGTGACCTGATCGAGGTGTTCATAAAAGAGCTCCTGGATGACAGCGTAGGAGATCCGGTAGAGATCCAAAGAAACGAGCTGGCGGGATACTTTAAATGTGCTCCATCCCAAATAAATTACGTTCTTACGACGAGATTTTCTATGGATAAAGGATATTTGATAGAAAGCCATCGCGGCGGCGGAGGGTCTATCAAGATAATAAAGCTCCAGTTATCTCAGGAGGATTTCTTTGCGAATTTATTAAAGGAAATAGGGGACAGCATCACAAAATTGAAAGCAGACCAGATAACAGATCTGGTACAGGGAAAAGAGCTTATTTCTGAGCGGGAAGCTAAGCTTATAAAAGCGGCTACAAGCGACAGGTCTATAGCCGGACCGGTGAACATAAAAAATGAAATAAGAGCAGGCATACTGAAAGGGATGCTTTTATCAGTGTATGAAGGATAGAGAAAAGGAAGGGGATAAATATGGAAATATACGGAAAATTTACTGAAGGTGCCAAAAGGGCCATTGAAATAGCCAAGAATGAAGCGGCATCTATGGGACATAGTCTCATAGGGAGCGAACACCTGTTTTTGGGGATACTCAGACAGGAAAGCCCGCTTTCCGCAGCTTTTGAAAACGCTGGCATCACACCGGAGATCGTAAAAAACAGAGTTATAGATCTGGTGGGCGACGGAAGCGGAACAGCTACAAAGCTGCTGGGATTCTCTCAGAGGACCATGCAGATTTTTGAGATAAGTCATCTTACCTGCAAACAGATGGGAAAAGAGGTAATGGGAATAGAACATCTGATGGTAGGGATCATCAGAGAAGGCAAAGGTATTGCAGTGAAGATCCTCAACGATATGAATGTGAACCTGGTTCAGCTTGAAAAAGATATCCTTGAGATCAGTAAAAAAACAGACAAAGAAGAAAAACAGGCAAAAGAAAACGAGAAGAGCGTTCTCAGAAAATACGGTATAAATCTTACTGAGGAAGCACGCACAGGTAAACTGGACCCTGTTGTGGGCAGAGAAAAAGAAATAGAAAGAGTGATCCAGATCTTAAGCAGAAGGACCAAGAACAATCCATGCCTTGTGGGAGAACCGGGGGTAGGAAAAACTGCTGTGGCAGAGGGCCTTGCTCAGAAGATCTGCAGCGGCGATGTGCCGGATAATCTTAGAGGCAAAAAGCTGATTTCTCTGGATATGCCGGGGATACTTGCCGGGGCAAAATTTCGAGGAGAGTTCGAAGATCGTATGAAACAGGCTTTGAACGAGGCAAAAAAAGATGGGAAAGTCATCCTGTTTATAGATGAAATGCACACCATAATTGGAGCGGGCGGCGGAGAAGGCTCTATCGATGCGTCTAATATTTTAAAGCCTGCATTGAGCAGAGGAGAGGTACAGGTCATAGGTGCCACTACTTTTACTGAATACAGAAAAAAGGTAGAAAAGGATCCTGCGCTGGAAAGAAGATTCCAGCAGGTCCAGGTGGACGAACCTACTTTGACGGATGCGGTGGCAATACTTTCTGGACTTAAAGAAGAGTATGAAAAACATCATAATGTAAAGATAACAGACAAGGCTATATTCTCAGCGGTAAGTTTGTCCTCAAGATATATACCGGACAGATTCCTGCCGGATAAAGCAGTAGACCTTATGGACGAAGCGGCAGCCAGGATAAAACTGAAGACATACATCAAACCGGATGGTGTCATAGAGCTGGAAGACGAGCTGACTGAGGTTCTGGCAGCAAAGGAAGAAGCTATACAGAAACAGGATTTTGAAGTGGCCGCTACATTAAGAGACAGAGAACAGCTTTTAAATGCCAAAGTGCAGGCTGCAGAAGCTGAGATGAAAGAAATGTATGCAGATAAAGCTGTGGTCACGGAGGAAGACATCGCATCCATAATTTCGGGCTGGACAGGGATCCCGGTGGAAAAGCTGAACCAAAGTGAAACAGAGAAACTTTTGAATATAGAAGAAACATTGAAAGCAAGGATAATAGGTCAGGAAGAGCCTATAATTGCAATATCAAGAGCAGTAAGAAGAGCCAGAGTGGGATTAAAGGATCCTAAAAGACCGGTGGGCTCATTCCTGTTCCTCGGACCTACGGGAGTAGGAAAAACAGAACTGTGCAAAGCATTGGCGGAAGCTCTCTTCGGAGATGAAAATGCCATCATCCGTCTCGATATGTCAGAATACATGGAGAAACATTCAGTGTCAAAAATCATAGGATCTCCTCCGGGATACGTAGGATATGAAGAGGGAGGACAACTCTGCGAAAGGATAAGAAGAAAGCCTTATTCAATAGTCCTTCTTGACGAGATAGAAAAGGCTCATCCTGATGTTTTCAATATCCTGCTTCAGATGCTGGAAGACGGCAAGCTTTCGGATTCAAAAGGCAAAATAGCGGATTTTAAAAATGCGGTTATCATAATGACTTCAAACGTAGGAGCGCATTCTATAAAGAAACAGAAATCTATGGGATTCTCTGCAGGAAACGATCTGGACGAGAAGATGAACGCTTACGAAAAGATGAAGGACAATATAATGGAACAGCTGAACAAGACCTTCAGACCTGAATTTTTAAACAGACTTGATGAAGTGATAGTTTTCCATAGTCTTGATAAGCCGGAGATCAGAAAGATCATCGATCTCATGGTGGAAGACCTTAAGAAAAGAGCCGGCAAGCTTAAAATGAGCCTTGAGATAACAGAAGAAGCAAAAGATCTGATATTCAGAGAAGGATTTGACGAAAAATATGGTGCAAGACCTTTGAGAAGGACCATTACAAGACTCATAGAAGACAAGTTTGCGGAAGCTATCCTTAAAGGAACTCTTGCGGTAGGAGATAATGCCATAGTAGATGTTAAAGACGACAAGATAGTCTTTGTAAAAGGAGAGGGAAATAATGGCTAAAAAGGCTCAGACTGTTTTCGTTTGCAGTGAATGCGGGTACGAAAGCCCTAAATGGATAGGACAGTGTATCTGCGGTGCCTGGAATTCCTTCTCGGAAGAGAGGATATCGGATACATCCGCCTCCGGCGCAATGGCTGCAAAAAACAGGGGCAGAAAGACGGCGAAGCCGGCCTCTATTAAAAATATAACCTCTTCAGAGGAAGAGAGGCTGGACACCGGAATAGGTGAACTCAACAGAGTTTTAGGCGGAGGGATCGTAAAAGGATCTCTTACCCTTATTTCCGGTGAACCGGGTATAGGAAAATCTACCATAATACTTCAGACAGCAGCGGCTATTGCCAATAAATACGGAAAGGTACTGTATGTCAGCGGAGAGGAATCACAGGAGCAGATAAGGATAAGAGCTGACCGTATAGGTGGTCTGGCGGAGGATCTGTTTGTACTTTCAGAGATGGAAGTCGAAGCAATAGTGGACACCATTGCTCAGGAAGAACCGGTTTTCTTTATAATTGATTCCATTCAGACGCTGTATTCCAATCAGCTTACATCTGCTGCTGGCAGCGTGTCTCAGGTCAGAGCATGTACTGCCGAGATAATGAGGATAGCAAAGGAAAAGAATATCCCGGCGTTTATAGTTGCTCATGTTACCAAATCCGGAGAGTTGGCAGGCCCTAAGATAGTCGAACATCTGGTGGATACAGTGCTCAATTTTGTGGGAGAGAGAAATCATGGCTTCAGGATCCTGCGTTCGTTTAAAAATAGATTTGGGAACACCAGTGAGATCGGAGCCTTCGAGATGAGTCAGGAAGGTTTGAAGGAGATAAACGATCTTTCTTCCAGCCTTTTGGAGGAATCTTCTCAGGGTGAAGGAGGAGCAGTTACCACTGCGGTGTACGAAGGATCAAGACCGCTGCTTCTGGAAGTGCAGGCTTTGGTGGTAAATTCCGGACTGGGATTTTCAAGAAGGAGCAGCATCGGCATAGATCAGGGAAGACTGAATATGATAATTGCAGTCCTGGAAAAGAAAACAGGGCTGAATCTTATGAGCAGCGATGTGTATGTGAATGTGGCGGGAGGAATAAAACCTGAAGGTACAGGGATAGATCTGGCTGCGGCTATTGCGATTTATTCTGCTGCTGCCGGCAAACCTGTACGCTGCAAGGAGACCTTGATCGTTGGAGAATTGGGTCTTACCGGTGAACTGAGAGGTGTTCCTCAACCTGAAAGAGTGGCCGGTGAAGCAGTGAGGATGGGCTTTAAAAGGATCATTCTTCCTATGAAGAATAAACAAAAATGGACAAGCAAAGAGGAAATAGAGGTTTTGGGCGCGGCAAATATTATGGAAGCGGTCAAAATAGCACTCCAGGATTGACATACGTTCAAATTCTAAGGTATACTGAAAGTTAATAGTGGAGGTAAACGGTATGTTCGAGGTAGGCGATAAAGTGGTCTATCCTATGCATGGTGCTGGGGTGATCGAAAGGATCGAAAAAAAGAAAATTCTCGATGATGAACGGGAATATTATATGATGAAAATACCTTTCGGAGATATGAACGTTATGATCCCTGTTGACAACAGCGAAAATATCGGTATGCGCAGTGTGGTTTCTGATGAAGAGATAGATGCGGTCATGGCACAGATGGGACAGGGGATCACGGAAATGCCGGACAACTGGAACAAGCGCTACAGAGAGAACGTTGCAAAACTCAGAAGCGGAGATATTTTCAATGTGGCGGAAGTTGTAAGGAACCTGATGATATCCGAAAAGTCAAAAGGTCTTTCTACGGGGGAACGAAAGATGCTTTTGAATGCGAAACAGATCCTTATAAGTGAAATGGTATTGGTTAGAGGAATTGCGATAGAGGAGGCAGAGACACAGATAGAAGATGCTGTGTTTGGCGAGGCAGTAAAAGTATAGTATGAAAAATAAATTCTACAGATTTTTAATAACGGTGGTAGGTGCGATATTAGGTTATTGTTTAGGGACTGTTATATATATGCTGGCGGCATCCACTTATGAAAGCGGAGCGGAATATCAGGCGTCGGTATTTGAAATAGCAGTGCCGGTTTGCAGTGCATTTTTTGTCGGGGCACTGGCATACCTGTATGCGCCCAGACTCAGAAAAAACTGGAGCCAAATGGGCAACCGTTTAGAGAAGGATATGGAGAGGATCTCCGTTGTGGAACTCATCGGAGGTATAATAGGTCTCCTGATAGGTCTTTTGGCGGCATTTCTTCTGAGCGCAGTATTTAAAGAGATACACTATCTGTATCTAGGTATGGCGCTTACTATATTGGCATACATATTATTCTGTACGTTAGGGGTTTATATTGGAACTAAGCTGGCAAGGATAAGGATAGAGCCTAAGCTGAGTTCGGAAGAGAAAAAGAATCCTTTTATCTCGGGGAAACATGGCAAAGGAAAAGGCGGCAAAGGAAGCAGTGAAGCTTCAGCTAAGATCCTGGATACCAGTGTACTTATAGACGGAAGGATAATAGACATACTTAAAACCGGATTTATTGAAGGCAAGATCATAATACCTGAATTTGTGCTTACAGAATTAAGACATCTTTCTGACTCCGCGGATCATATGAAAAAGATCAGAGGCAGAAGAGGCTTGGAAGTATTAAAAGATATACAGGCATATTACGGTATAGAGATATATAATACTTACAGTGATAAAGACTGGAATGGTGTGGAAGAGGTGGACATCAAACTTCTTAGGCTTGCACAGAAAATGAATGGCAAGGTAGTTACAAACGATTTCAACCTTATCCAGGTGGCTGAGATACAGGAGATCCCTGTCCTCAATATAAATGATGTGGTGAAGGCATTAAGGCCGGTAATCATACCGGGAGAATCAATGAAGCTCCAGGTGGTCAGAGAAGGAAGAGAGAATAATCAAGGAGTAGGTTATCTTGATGACGGTACGATGATCGTCGTAGAAGGGGGCCGCTATTTAATCGGTCAGGAAGTAAATGTTGAAGTGACCAGTGTGCTTCAGACTGCTTCAGGCAGAATGATATTTGCCAAACCCAAAAGATAGAATATGAGCAGACCTTGAGAGGCATAATGGGGGCGGACATTGATCCGCCCGTTTATTTTGGAGGGACTATGTTTAACGGGAAAAGAGTCAGTATAGTTATCGCTGCCGCAGGAAGCGGAAAAAGGATGAGGACCGGAGATAAAAATAAAGTGTACATAGAGCTTCAGGGAAAAACTATACTTGAGAGAGCTTTTGACGTGTTTGAAAGCAATGAAAAAGTGGACAGAATAATAGTTGCCGTGAAAATGGACGAACTGGAGTTTTGCAGAAAAGAAGTCCTTCCGAAGGAAAAACACGATAAACTAATGGATGTTATCCCGGGAGGATCGGAAAGGTGTCATTCTGTATACAATGCTCTTGAAAGGCTGGATGAAGAGGATATAGTTCTTATCCACGATGGAGCAAGGCCTTTTGTTGACAACGAGATCATAGATAAATGCATTGAAGCTGTTTATGAACACGGATCCTGTGCAGCCGGAGTGCCGGTCAAAGATACCATAAAAATCGTCAAGGACGGTTTGGCAGTAAATACTCCTGACCGTAGGGAACTCTTTGCAATGCACACTCCTCAGGGTTTTTTTGCCGGAGATATTAAAAAATATATAAAATGTGGTATAGATGAAGGCTATTTAGGAACAGATGAGGCCTCTTTCGCAGAAAAACAAGGAAAAAAAGTATTTATTGTTGAGAGTAAATATGATAATATTAAAGTTACTACTTCTGAAGATTTAATTATCGCAGAAGCTATTTTGATGAAAAGAAGAAATAAGGAATAAGTGATGTTTGTTGGAATAGGTTATGATGCACATTGTTTGATATCAGAAAGAAAGCTCATCCTTGGAGGAGTGGAGATCCCTTATGAAAAAGGGCTGGAAGCTCATTCCGACGGTGATGTGCTGGTCCATGCTGTCATGGATGCCCTTTTAGGCGCCTGCGGTTTGGGCGACATTGGAGTGCATTTTCCTGATACAAATGATGAGTATAAAGGTATTTCGAGCATTAAGCTTTTGGAGAAAACATCAGATATCATTAGAAAAGAAGGATACTGCCCTGTAAACGTTGATGCTGTCATCGTTGCACAGAGCCCCAAGATCTCTCCGTATTACGGACTTATGAAGGTAAACATCGCAGAAGCCCTTGGGCTTAGTCCCGCAAGGGTGAACATTAAAGCGACTACAACAGAGAGAAT
>JAFXHN010000058.1 GCA_017536365.1 Bacillota bacterium
AAAAGAAAACTTCAGGAATTAAATATTAAATAAAACATCAAAACTTATAATGCTTTTAATTTAAGGTCGTGATATCAATGAAAGATCACAAAAATAAAAATCAAATAGATATGCTGAACGGGCCTACCCTTAGTAAGATCTTGCTGTTTGCATTGCCTCTGGCTGCAAGCAGCATTTTACAGCAGTTATTTAATTCGGCGGACTATGCTGTTGTAGGAAGGTTTGCAGGAAGCGAAGCTTTAGCGGCTGTAGGAGCTAATTCATCGGTAATAAACCTGCTTATAGGGCTTTTTGTAGGTCTGTCTATTGGCGCTAATGTTGTTATAGCCAACTACATAGGTCAACAGAAGAAAGAAAAGGTAAAGGATGCAGTTCACACATCCATAACTGTAGCTTTACTAAGCGGGATATTTCTTATAGGTGTCGGTTTCGTTGCGGCAAGACCTATACTCGTTTTTATCGACACTCCTGCAGAGGTACTTGAACTTGCTGTTATTTACCTCAAGATATACTTTGCAGGCATGCCGTTTATTATGGTGTACAATTTCGGCTCAGCCGTGCTCAGGAGCGTAGGAGATACAAAAAGGCCTCTGTATTGTCTTATAATCTCAGGTTTTGTAAATGTTATACTTAATCTGATATTCGTTATACTGTTTGATATGAGCGTTGTGGGGGTCGGACTTGCTACACTTATTGCAAATGCTCTCAGTGCAGTTATAATAGTATATCTTTTGATAAATGAAGATGAACTCATCAGGCTTGACATAAGAAAGCTGTATATAAATAAAGCAGATCTGATAAAAATGGTCAAGATAGGATTGCCTGCAGGCATTCAAGGGATAGTTTTCTCTCTTTCAAATGTATGCATCCAGTCCGGCATAAACAGTTTCGGCACTAATGCGGTTGCCGGGTCAGCAGCAGCATTCAATTATGAGATATACACGTATTACGTAGACAATGCGTTTTGTCAGGCGGCGGTAACTTTTATAGGTCAAAACTACGCTGCGGGAAAATACGACAGGTGCAGAAAGATTTTTAAAGAATGCATGATATGCGGTTTGCTTATCATGGGCGTGATGATCGCAGTATTCTGCATATTCAATGAATTCTTTGTAGGTATATATACATCGGATCCTTTAGATATAGAGTATGGTGTTATAAGGCTGCTGAGGGTAGAGTCTCTTGGTCTTCTGCCGTGCTTCTTTGAGATCACCAGCGGAGCTCTCAGAGGTATGGGAAATTCAATGAGTCCTGCAGTACTGACAATACTTGGTACTTGTGTATTGAGGATAGTATGGGTATATACCATATTCCCGGTTTACAACAGTTATGAAATGCTGCTTACGGTTTATCCCGTAACATGGGTGGTGACCGGAATACTTATGATGAGCGCATATTTCATAATAAGCAGGAAAAAGTTTAAAAAAGATCCTAAACTCGTGTAAAGGGAGGATGTATGAAGAGTTTATCGTATGTTATAAGAGAGAACAACAGGCACGACCGAAACGTATCAGATTTATCGGCAGATCTTGTTTCGCATAGAAACACTAAAGAGGCACATATATTTCACAAAGGCATAGAAGGGTATGAACCGACACCTCTTGCAGTGCTTGATGAACAGGCTGAAAGACTTGGCTTGGGAAAGCTCTGGGTCAAGGATGAATCTAAGCGATTTGGACTTAATGCTTTTAAAGGTCTGGGAGGCAGTTATGCAATATCAAAATGTTTGTCTGCAATAAAAGATCCCGGAATCGGCTTGAATGAAGGCGAGATGAAAGCAACCTTTGTAACCGCAACTGACGGCAATCACGGAAGAGGAGTGGCTTGGGCGGCTTCATCCCTTGGCCATGATGCTGTGGTATATCTCCCTAAGGGGAGCTCTTGCGAAAGATTAGCGAATATCAAGGCTTTAGGGGCCGATGCAAAAATAACTGATATGAACTATGATGACACTGTAAGGTATGCTTCCGATATGGCGAATGAGAATGGCTGGATTCTTGTACAGGATACGTCATGGCCGGGATACGAAGAGATCCCCGGGTATATAATGCAGGGATACACTACTCTTGCAGCAGAGATATCAGAGCAGTTGGCGGAAAAAGTGTCAGATAATACTGAAGCTGAAATACCTACTCATTTATTCCTTCAGGCCGGAGTAGGAAGCTTCGCGGGTGCTATTGCGGGATATTTTAAAACTTTATTGGGAGAGGAATGCCCTAAGATCATAGTAATAGAACCGGATAAGGCCGACTGTCTGTACAGGACTGCCTGTGCAGATGATGGAGAACTTCATACTGTGACAGGTGATATGGACAGTATAATGGCTGGTCTGTGCTGTGGAGAACCTTGTTCATTAGGATGGGATATACTTAAAAATAACGCGGAATGTTTTATTTCTTGCTCCGATGAATACGCCGCAAACGGTATGAGACTTTTAGGCAAACCTATCGGTAACGACAAAAAGGTCATATCAGGAGAATCCGGTGCAGTAACAGCCGGAGTTATTGAAGCTGTTATGCTGGACAAAGAACTTTCAGAACTCAAAGAAAAGCTGTGTTTGAATAGGTATTCAAAAGTCTTGCTTATCAGTACTGAAGGAGATACCGACAGAGAAAACTATAATAGGATCATGAGCTTGGATCATGACGCTTTCTAGAATAATAAAATGCTGATGTATTTCATTTAATGAGGGATCATCAGCATTTTATTATATTAAAGAACTCCATAATTCATCAAAAATATATGCGGCGTAACACAGTATGATTAACACCAAGCGCTTAAAATATATAAAAGTGTTAAGAAACTCAACATCAGCCCGAATCAGATCAGAGATTAAAAGTTCAAAATAATCATGATAAAACCATTATTTTCAACATAAGTCAATATTAAAAATTTATGCAAAAAATGTATATTTATTGACACTATGGGGAGAATAATATAAAATTGAACTGTTCAAATCTGAACAGTTACTCTTTGTACTATTAGGAGATCATATGCAAAAATTAGTTGAAAATGTCTTTTTGACAAGGGAATTGTACCAGACTATTCTCGCGCCGGTATGCAGCAAACATAATATTACTCAAACAGAAGCAATGGTGCTTCTTTTTCTTGCCAATTATCCAAAACATGATACGGCAACGGACATTGTAGAAAAGCTTAGATTAACAAAATCAGCAGTGTCAACTGCAGCAAGAGATCTGCAGGAAAGAGGATTTATAAAAGGAAAATTCGTGAACGGAAACCATCGTTCAATACACCTCGAACTGTGCAAGGCTGCTGAAGATATAGTTAAAGACGGAAATGAAGCCCAGAGAGCCTTTTATTCTGTGGTGGTAAACGGTTTTGAGGAAGAAGAACTGGAAAAGCTGAAAAGCTTTTTCAAAAGAGTTGCTGAGAATATAAGTGCATACCATAGAAATGACGGAGATGTTCCGGATATGCATATGATGACCGGTAAATAACAGGAAAGAGTATAGTGAAGGGAATGCGGTGTGGGAGCCGTATTAAAAGGAATTGGATTTTGAGATGTCTGCGGACTTACATTCGCGGTAAAAAGGAGAAATGAGACAACAATGGGAAATTTTGAGACTGAAAATAACAACATTGCAAAGCTTTCATATGAGCTGACATATCATAATTATATTATGAACAGGGATAATGCCAGACTGCTTTTTAAAGAATTGAGTGTATCAGAATATCTTCTTCTGCATTATTTGATCAAGTTCACATCTGAAAGTGATGCCCCGAAAGAGAAAGTGTATTTAATGGATCTTGCTGAGAATTTAAAGCAGCCAATGAGAGAGATATCCAAACTTGCGGGTTCTCTTAAAGACAGAGGGCTCATTATATGGGCTCATGATGGAAATGGGAGTGAAGGAACATATCTTATCATAACAGAAAGCGGTCTTAAACTTGTGTATCGTCAGGATGAGATAATGAAAGATTATTACGGGAGAGTTATACAGAAATACGGAAAAGAGAATGTGATCGCACTTCTTAAAATGATGAGTGATCTTGAAGAAGTTATAGACAGCGTTTTTGCTGAAAAAGGAGAAGAGGTATATGGCAATTAACAAGCTTAATGATTATGCCGTATAGAAAGAGAATGTCTGCAGAAGAAATGATACCATTGCGCCTAGATTGTATGAAGAATACGGCGTAAAAAAAGGTTTGAGAGATGAAAACGGAAACGGTGTACTTTCAGGCCTTACAAATATATCAGATATTATTTCCGCAGAGGTAATAGACGGTAAAAAAGTTTCATGTCATGGCCAGCTTTGGTACAGAGGCTACAGGGTAGAGGATCTTATAAATTCTTTAGGACCTGAAGAAATGGGCTATGAAAAAATAGCATATCTGCTTCTTATGGGCGAAATGCCTGAGGAAGAAGAACTTGCTGAATTCAAAAGAGTGCTGGCAGAAGTCAGAACTTTGCCAAGCAATTTCACAAGAGATGTTATAATGAAAGCACCGAGCAAAGATATCATGAATTCCATGATAAGAAGCATCCTTACGCTTGCTTCTTATGATGATAAAGCAAATGATTCGAGCGTTAGCAATTCACTGAGACAGTGCATCCAGCTTATAAGTGAATTCCCTTTGCTGGCTATTTACGGTTACCATGCGTACAATTACAACGATAATTTCCAGAGTATGATAATCCACAGACCGGATCCGGAGTTGTCAACTGCAGAGAATTTCCTTCTAATGCTTCGCCCGGATAAAAAGTACACGGTTACAGAAGCAAAGGTGCTAGATACAGCCCTTATACTTCATATGGAGCACGGTGGAGGCAATAATTCCACCTTTACTACAAGAGTAATCACTTCATCAGGTTCTGATACCTATTCGACTATTGCTGCTGCCATGTCTTCGCTGAAGGGGCCAAAACACGGCGGTGCAAACATAAAAGTAATGGAAATGATGGAGGATATCAGAGCTCATATCAGTGATTTTTCGGATAAGGAAGAGGTTAAAAAGTATCTCGAAAGACTTGTCAGAAAAGAGGCTTTTGATAAAAAAGGTCTGATCTACGGTATGGGGCATGCAGTATACTCACTGTCTGATCCGAGGGAACGCGTGTTCAGATATTATGTTGAGAAGCTTGCACATGAAAAAGGCAGAGAAGAAGACCTTCAGCTTTATCTTAATATAGAAGAGCTTGCACCGATAGTTATTGCAGAACACAGAAAGATATATAAAGGCGTAAGCCCGAATGTAGACTTTTACAGCGGATTTGTTTATGAAATGCTGGACATCCCTCAGGAACTGTATACAGCCATGTTTGCCATCGCAAGGATAGTAGGATGGAGCGCACACAGGATAGAGGAGCTTATCTGTACAGATAAGATAATAAGACCGGCATATATGAGCGTTATGGAACGTAGATCATAAGGAGGAATAATATGGCATTTTGCACAAACTGCGGGGCTCAGATCCCGGACAACAGCTTTTTCTGCGGCAATTGCGGCGCACCTCAGGGAGGAGCATCTTATGGAGGCGGCGGAAATAACGGTGCTCAAAACTTTGGTTCTGATCCGAAAAGAATGAGCAAAAACGGTTTTGTTTTTACGAAAGCGGATGTTATAGATTTTGAGATCTTCGGCGATGATTTGCAGTTCGTTGAGATCGAGCTCGATCCGGGTGAAAGCGTTGTGGCTGAAGCCGGTGCCATGAACTATATGGATGCATGTATAAAGATGGATACCATATTTGGCGACGGAAGCGGATCAGATAAAGGAAAAAGCTTCGGAAGCAAACTTTTCGGGGCAGGCAAACGTGTTCTTACCGGTGAAGGTCTCTTTATGACTGTGTTTACAAACACAGATCCTTCAAATAAAGCCAAGGTAGCTTTTGCATCATCATATCCGGGCAAGATCATACCTGTTGACCTGGATACTTTTGATCAGACTCTCATATGCCAGAAGACATCATTCCTTTGCGCTGCAAAGGGTGTAAATGTAGGTTTGCATTTACATAAAAAACTTGGCTCAGGTCTGTTCGGCGGTGAAGGTTTCATAATGCAGAGACTTACAGGAGATGGTGTGGTATTTTTGAATGCAGGAGGAACTATAGTAAAGAAAAAGCTTGAACCGGGTCAGATTCTTAAAATAGATACAGGTTGTCTGGTGGCTATGAGTGATACCGTAAACTATGATATTGAATTCCAAAGCAGTATAAAAAACGGATTCTTTGGCGGTGAAGGTCTGTTCCTTGCGACACTTACAGGACCGGGAGAAGTATGGCTCCAGTCGCTGCCTTTAAGCAGGATGGCTGACAGGATCATAACTGCTTCTACGAGTTATAGAGTAAGCGATGCTACGGATACTATCGGAGATCTAAGCAAAGCCTTCAATCTTTTTAAATAGGACAAATAAATATAATTAGCAGAAAAAACCCCTTTCGACGGAGAAGAATAACCGAAGAAAGGGGTGATTTTGTGATACTGTATTTTGACTATTTCCAAAAAGCACAAGGTGCCTGTGTAACGCACTTGCCGCAGAAGTCTGTGAAGCAGATATTGGATGTCTTTCCTGTAACATCTGTGTAGGTTTTTCCTTCACCGGTGTAAAGATCAGCATTTCTCATTATGTAGTCCCAGCAAGGAAGGGCATCGCAGCCGTCAGTTCTAAGGGAGCCTACCGGACAAATGTCAACGCATACCTTGCAGCTGCCGTTCTTCTTATAAAGGCAGAGTTCTTCTTTTATTGGTTCGTCTGGTTCAACGTCCAGATCTGTTACAAGGTTGTTGAGACGGCCGCAGCAGCCTGATTCGGTAATGAGCATATTGTTTATACCCATAGTTCCAAGTCCTGCAGCGTATGAATGGTGGACTAAAGACCATTTGCTTCTGAAGGTTTCTGTGCTGAATTCGCTGGCCATTGCAGGGATCTCAGCTCTAAAACCTTCTTCTTTAAGTATGGAAATAAGATGCAGGTTGAGTTTTTTGAACATAGCAGTGGTTTCTTTATATGCTACAGTCCATTCTCTTAAAGATATTTCATCGATCTCTCTGTAAGTATCAGCAAACTCTTTTGCGAAAGGGAGATAGCATGCAATGATTATTTTAGCGCCATCAAGCACTTCGTCCGGAGTAACATGGTATGATCCAAGTGTGTTTTTCAGGTCTAGGATAAATGGATGTTTTGCATCGGCAAATCCAACCAATGGCTCGCCCCATTTTGTTGAGATGCAGTCTTGTTTTTCGTATTCTTTGATAAATTCTCTAATGATTTCTTTGATCCTTGTTTTCATAGGTTACCTCACTTACTCCATAACGCACATGGAGATCCGGTCACGCATTTGCCGCAAACATCACTGCCGCAGCTGTTTGAAGCATTTCCGGATTCATCGGAATATGAGCTTCCGAGACCGGTATGTACAGCAGCATTTTTCTGAAGATTTGCATAGCATGCCTGTCTGTCAAAGCCTTCAGGTGAAAGGGCATTTGCAGGGCAGTTTTTAATGCAGACCATACATTTGCCGTTGTTTTTGTAAATGCACAGTTCTTCTTCCATAGGAGCATCTGGATCCACATCCAGGTTTGTAACGATATTGTTGAAACGTCCACAGCAGCCTTCCTTTGTGATCAGCATATTGTTGATCCCGAAGGTTCCGAGACCCGCTGCATAAGCATAGTGACGATAGGACCATTCGCTTTTAAGCTCTGTAGTACTGAAGGTGTTTGTTTTTGGAGATATGCCTGCGTCATAACCCCACTCTTTCAACTTAGCTATAACATAAGTATTAAGTTCTTTGAACATAGCGTTGGTCTCTTCATAAGCAACAGCCCATTCATGAGAAGCTATCGCAGGATCAGTCTTGTTGGTGTCTGCCAGCTCTTTTGTATAAGGAACATAATACGCGATGACTATACTTGCATCGTCTAAAACTTCATCAGGAGTTCCATGATTCGGGCCTATTATATCTTTAAGGCTGAGGATAAAAGGATGTTTGGCATCCGCAAAGCCCACGAGAGGTTCTCCCCATCTAGTAGATATATGTTCCTGTTTTTCATATTCTTTAACGAAATCTTTAATGATCTGAGTAACTTTATTCTTCAAAATTGCCCTCCCTGTATTTCAAATGTAGGTACGCTTGCCTTATCCATATGTACAGTATATATGGTAAAAACGGCAGTAACAATATACAAATCTGTCAAAATACCTCGCGGCTGTGATATAATTAATTATATATAACGTATTTTCTGCAAAGCAACAGGAGAGAAAAATGAACAGAGCTTATGTGATATGTCATATGACAATGTCTATCGATGGAAAAGTCACAGGCGATTTTCTGGGACTGGAAAAATGTGAAGACGCGATAGAAGAATACTATAGATTAAACAGAGAGCTTCCTGCACAAGGTTTTATGTGCGGCAGAGTGACTATGGAAGAAAGCTTTACAGGAGGCTGGTATCCTGATTTAGGAAAGTACGAAGGTGTAAAATTTGATCGCTCTGACTTCATTGCTGATAATGATGCGGAAAGATATGCAGCTGCCGTTGATCGTTTTGGAAAACTGGGTTGGAAAACAGCGGAGATAGATGATGATGATCCGGGATACGGCGGAGCTCATATCATAGAGATCCTTTGTGAAGATGTACAGGATGAGTTTCTTGCCTATCTTCAGGAAACCGGGATATCGTATATTTTTGCCGGCAAAGATGAATTTGAGCCGGAAACCGCCCTTATGAAGCTTAAAGAACTGTTCGGAATAGATACGATCCTGCTGGAAGGCGGCAGCATAATAAACGGCGTTTTCAAAGAAGCGGGCATGGTGGATGAACTAAGCATAGTTCAGGTGCCTGTTATGGGAGATCCGGATGGCAAGCCAATGTTTTACGGAAGTGATATGAAAGGATTCGAATTAAAGAATTCTGAAAATATTGCGGGTGAAGCCAAATGGCTGTGCTTAGAAAAAGATGAGATTTATATTGAAGAAAGGATCATCATAGAAAAAGGTGAATTAGGCGAATATTTCGATCAGATAGTTCATTTCAACAACAGTATATACTGCTATGGAGAACTTACCTTTAATGGATGTGCAATATACTATAACGAGCCGGATACTGATGGAAAAATATATATGTATCAGGGTTCAAAGATAACGCTGAAAGATTGTACCGTTATATGCAGAGGCAGAGACGGCAAGAGATTTATTCAGGGAGAAAAAGAAAACAGCGTTTATGCAGAAGGAACGAAATTTATCGACTGTTCTGATTTTCTTATGGTGGAATATGACTGCAAAGAGCTTGTGATCTCCAAGTGTGAATTCCTGAACTGCTGCGGAGGCATGTTTGATCTTTATCTGGATCAGCAGGGGCATTGCAGTATCTATGACAATGTAATAAAACAGGAAAAAAGAGCGGCTTTTAATCTATATAAAAACAACAGCATTGAATGGTATAAGAAAACTGTGTTCTGGATCGGCGGCGGCCCCTCAACCTGCGGGATGGAGTTTAAAAACAATTCAGTAACAGTTGATCCGGCATTTAATGAAGATATATATACAGGAAAAGAAAGGTATGATGCAGTATATTATTTGGCATCAAAGTATTTGGAAGTAACAGACTGCAGCTTTGAGGGGATGAGCAGAGGTATAGATGCCTGCTATGTCAGAAACTGCAGCTTTAAGGATTGTGACGGAGCGGTTTTGACCAATTTGGATTTCGATAAAAAGGTATTTTCTTATGTAGAAAACTGTACTTTTGAAAACTGCATGAATGTAATACTTGCCGGATTTGAAACAAGAGTAACGGAATGCAGGTTTATCAGCTGCAGACGGGGTATAGTAAGGCCTTCATCATTAATGGGCGGTGTTTACATAAACGATTGCGAGTTTAAAGATATCGTGCTTGATCAGAATAGGGCGAGACACGAGTTTCTCGACGTTTTCAGAGATGATGCATGTATAGTATTCGCCAGAGACAGCAGGCCAGAATGTGAAACTAACGGATTGGTAAACTGCCGTTTTGAAAATGTGTCGATAAAAGACGGATATTTGATAGCAGCGGATGGATATGAAAAGCCTTTTGGTGAAGTTGGATTTGTACATAACTGCAGTTTTACTAACTGCAAAACAGACAATGCTCAGGGCAAATTAATAGATGATAAATCATCGTTTAAGAATATATTTAGGAAGAATATAGTTGTTGAAGTGATAAGGATATCGTAAATGGACAGTATTACAATAATAAATAAAAAGATGATAGATA
>JAFXHN010000059.1 GCA_017536365.1 Bacillota bacterium
ATCGAGTTCTTTAACAAAATTTATGCCGACATGATTGGGGTGACATGCCGGCAATTTTGTAAGGAAAAACTATAATCATCATCTTTATTATATTGTATATTTTTTAAATATCAAATACCTATATTAAATAAATTATTATGCTTGACAGGCATACTATGTAAAAATATAATAATTAGAAAAAACAAGGAGAAATTCCATGGAATTACGAGTTTTGAGATATTTTCTTGCAGTTGTCAGAGAAGAAAGCATTTCAGGTGCAGCAAATTTTTTACATATAACTCAGCCCACCCTTTCAAGGCAGATAATGGATCTTGAAAACGAACTCGGGACCAAACTTATAGTCAGAGGAAACCGCAATCAAAAGATAACTCTGACGGAAAAAGGGGTGCTCTTAAAAAAGAGAGCGGAAGAACTGATCGAACTTGCAGACAAGACTGAGTCAGAGATCATGAATGTGGAGGAATTCGTCAGCGGAGACATATATGTGGGCGGCAGCGGTGTTTCTTCGGCAATGGCCTTTATTTCCAAAACCGCTCGAAGTCTTCAGTTAAAATACCCGAACATACGGTATCACCTGTACAGCGGAAACTCTGACGACATTATAGAACGGCTTGAAAAAGGGCTGCTGGACTTTGGGATCATCGTTGGTGACACCAACTTCGATAAGTTTGAATATATTCCTTTGCCCAACAAAAACATATGGGGACTTCTTATGCCTAAAGACTCTATCCACTCGGAAAAAGAATTCATAACCCCTAAAGATCTGGCAGATATGCCTATCATAGTTTCCAGACAGGCTGTTCTTGGTAGGATCTTGTCTAAATGGTTCGGCCGCAGCTTTGACAGGCTTAATATTGTTTCAACTTATAATCTAATATACAATGCTGTTTCAATGGTGGAAGAAGGCGTTGGATATGCGGTCTGCCTGGACAACATATTAAAAACTTCTGATGAAGGAGATCTCTGTTTCAGACCATTTTATCCTTATATAGAAATGGATCTTAATCTGGTGTGGAAGAAGGACCAGGTTTTCTCACCTGCCGCAGAACAGTTTTTCAATGAAGTTCAAAGCCAGCTTCTCCCTTGATCAGCTTCTCATTACATACCAAAATGTAATATCAAACAAAAAAGCTCCCGATAACCATCGAGGAGCTTTCTTGCAAAAGTGAAATGAGTTTTTTATTATGGCATATTAATTGAACTGTTATACAGCTACAGTAAGCTTCTCAACGCTTTTACCGCCGAGCCACTTTAAGCTGTAAACATCTGTGCATTTTTTGTATTTTTTAAAAGTCTTTTCCGCTTCTTCTACATTCCCGTATACTTTCCAATTGCCGACACATTTGCAATCTTTACAGTTATGATCACAGGTTTTGCTGTCGATGAAGCCTTTTACGTCTTCAGGCGGATAGCCTAGAAACAATCCTACTTCGTGAGGAAACTCCTCATTTGTTCTGAGTCGGTTCACCAGATGTACTACGCATCTCTCCGGATTTTCAGGAGTATATCCGTAGCTTTCTAAAAGCGATATGGTACTTTCATCTGAGAAATCCCGTTTTAAACGATTTGGACGATATATGTATATTAAAACTCTTCCCTCAGAATATTTGAGCGGTAAAACACGTATCCCCTTTGAACCAAGAAGGCTGTTCAAACGTCTAACATGTTTTTTTATTTCTTCTCTCGAACGACATTCGCATGAAAACATATTCCCCGTTTTGATTCCTGCTAAAGTCGGTGCACAGTGTTGGATCAACATTTCATCTGACATAATCTCTTCTCCTAAATACCCAAGTAATAACTATTTGAGTCCGTTAGTTAGTTTTGGCTAACTCTTTGTTTTAAAAATAAGTTAGTCACCGCTAACTTATTTTTATTTTACATACTGTATTCTATTATGTCAACACTTTTTTGAAAAAGTTTTGAAAATTTTTGTGATCATTTTCACGACCGTTTTCTATAATTTATGACCGTCTTCAAAGGCATTGCCTACTTTTTCAGAAAGCACAACATAGTCGTGATTAGCCGGGTCATATGCAATAGGTCTGAATTTAGCAATATCTATAGTTCCATCTTCTCGAAGTATAGCCTCATCCACACTTACATTAAGGATCTCCCCTACTACACATTCTGTTTCTTCATCAAAGCTTACCAGCTTGCACTCCAGAGCAAGAGGAAGTTCATTAATTAAAGGTGCATTCACAAATGTGCTCTTTGTTGTGTGCCATCCTGCTTTTTCCACCTTGTCAGGGACTTTGTTTCCGGAAACCACCCCTACATAATCAGCAGGGATAACGTTGGCAGCATCCGCCATGCTTACAGTGAATGCGCCCTGAGCCAGTATATTTTTTACTGTCTTATGCCCTGCACTCAGATACATAGCGATCTGATTCATATCACAGATAGAACCCCATGCAGCATTCATAGCATTCGGCACTCCATTTTCATCATAAGCTGCAATTATAAGCACAGGCATAGGAAACATATATGGTTTTGCTCCAAAATCTTTTCTCATTTTTTACCTCCGGTCAAATCATATCAAGTTAAATATTGCTGTTCATGAAGTCGATGATACCTGCTTCAACTTCATCTTTAAGATCATTGTAATTATGTATTTCGTGGCGGTAGCCTTCGTAAACCTTAGTAGCTACATCATGGCCTGTTTCGTCCAGCCATTCAGTCACAAGTCTTACACCTTCTCCGAAAGAGCCGCATGGATCTTCAGATCCTGCTATATTATAAATCGGAAGAGCCTTTGGCACTTTTTCCGCCCATTCTTTAGTGTTTACTTCCGCGATCATTTCAATAAACTGAAGCAGGGCTTCATTTGCTGTTGGTTTTGTGAACGCATCAAATGGATCGTTTGCATGGTCTATCTGAACATATTCATCATGACAGATCCATTCGTTTCCAAGCTTCACTTCTTCGATCCTTGAGAATAAACCGCCAAGGAGAAGTCCTAAAAGCTGAGGATCCGCTTCATCTCCTTTGCCCGCATCTACTAATGGCTTAAGGAGCTCTATACCTTTATCACAAGGAAGGGCATCCGGACCTACAGTTCCGCAAACTATTGCTCCAGCAAGTTCACCGCCGTATTTTGCCATAAACTGTCTTAATATTATGGAACCCATGCTGTGACCATAGATAAAATATGGGAGATCAGGATACTTTTCCTGTACGAGCTGTTTTAATGTGTGTTCATCTTCCATCATTGTCTGAGGTCCTTTATGTCCCCAGTTTCCCCATGTATCATTTTCCACAGCTGTTTTGCCATGTCCCACATGATCGTCTGCCGCCACTATATATCCTGCGTCCATGAACTTGCTTATCATATGAAAATATCTTCTTGAGTGTTCTCCGAATCCATGCACGAGCTGCACTATTCCCTTTGGCTTTGCTGCAGGCACATATATCCAGCCGTATACTTTATCACGTTCGTTATAAGAAAGAAAACTTACTTCATGTAACATAGCTATACCTCCTGTCTATGTTCAAAACGATATCTGTTAAGTAAATAGTAGCAATTAAGAAAGGAATTGGCAATAAAAAACACAGAGTTTTTGAGTATGATGAATGTGTGGCGTATCTCTCTGTAAAATGGTAAAATATTATCATCAGGAGGTGCCCTATGCCATTTGTAATAGTAAGAAATGATATAGTGAATATGCAGTCAGATGCAATAGTAAATGCTGCAAACACAAATCCCGTCATAGGAGACGGAGTAGACAGCGCTGTCCATAACAGAGCAGGAAAAGAGCTCCTTGCTGCGCGCAAAAGGATCGGTGTTATCCCCTACGGCAATACGGCCATCACTCCTGCTTTTGGATTAGATGCCAAATATGTTATACATGCTGTTTCACCTATCTGGCAGGGCGGAGATTCCGGAGAACTCGAACTTCTTAGAAACTGTTATATAAGTTCACTCAAACTTGCTTTGGAGCATAAATGCGACTCTGTTGCATTTCCTCTCCTGTCTTCCGGAAATCACGGATTCCCTAAAGATCTGGCCTTACATACAGCGGTAAATGCCATAAGCAGCTTTCTTATGGATCATGATATTAAAGTTTATCTGGTGGTTTTTGACGAGAGTTCGTACATCCTTTCAGAAAAACTCTTTGATTCAGTTCAGAGCTACATAGACGACAAATACATTCAGGATAAAGCTGATGAAGAATATTTGATGACCCTTAACAATGAGGGACACTATCCTTACACTTTGGAAGAAAGGCAGAAAAGCAGATTCGCCTGTATAAGAAAGGCATTAGATATTGATGAATGTCTTCCGTCCACATCACTCCTTCCTTCAGAAGCCTCCTCCAGAAGTTTGGAAGATCTCATCAAAGAAGCGGAAGAAACTTTCTCACAGAGTCTTATCCGCCTTATAGATCAAAAAGGATTACTTGATCCTCAGGTTTACAAAAAAGCAAACGTAGACCGCAAACTGTTTTCAAAGATAAAAAACAATATTGATTATAAGCCAAGCAAAACCACCGCTTTGGCATTTGCCATTGCTCTGGAGCTGAATCTTGACGAAACAAAGGATCTTATAGGACGAGCAGGCTATGCTCTCACTCACAGCAGTAAGTTTGACATTATAATAGAGTATTTTATAGTAAACGGAAATTATGATATTTTTGAGATCAACAAAGTTCTCTTTGCATTTAAACAGCCTCTGATCTGCGCATAAATGTCGCCTGCCATGCGACCATACCCTCTTATCTTTCATCTATACTTTAGACATAAAGATAAAGGAGGTATTTAATATGAAAGGTTTAACAGAAATAGTTTTTATTTTAGATCGCAGCGGATCAATGTCAGGACTTGAGGCAGATACTATAGGCGGATTTAATTCCATGATCGCCAAACAAAAGAAAGAGCCCGGAAAGGCTTTGATCTCCACTGTTCTTTTCGATGATGTAAGTGAAGTGATCTACGACAGAGTACCTTTGGATAAGATCAGTCCCATGACAGATAAAGAGTATTATGTAAGAGGCTGTACTGCTCTTCTGGATGCCGTAGGATCAGCGGTGCATCATATCGGCAACGTACATAAGTATGCAAGGGAGGAAGATCGCCCCGAAAAGACTCTGATCGTTATCACTACAGACGGCATGGAAAATTCCAGCATACATTACACATATTCAAAAGTAAAAGAAATGATAGAACGTCAGAAAAAGCTTTACGGCTGGGAATTTCTTTTCCTTGGTGCAAATATAAACGCTGCGGAAACAGCAGAAAGATTCGGTATAGACAGAGATCATTCTGCAGACTATCACTGCGACAAGATCGGCACAGCACTGAATTATGAAGTTGTTGGAGAAGCCATATACCAAATGAGAGCCTGCTCCGCTCCACTCGATCCAAACTGGAAATCAAAGATAGATGAGGATTATAAAAGGAGGAAGAAAAATGGATAACACTTTTTTGATCGGTAATGAAGCCATATCAAAAGCCATTTCTGTTTATTCAGAAAGTCAATCCGATGATGATCTTTTAAAAATAATCCATACCATTCAGGACAGGATCATTGCGGCCGGACATTTTCTAATCCCTGCAGATATTTCCGATGATTTAAAAGACACACAGTTCAACTTAAAAACCCTGTCAAACGATGACGGCAGTACTTTCCTCATAGCTTTCACAAGTGAAGAAGAGCTCAATAAAGGTCCTGAGACAGGAAAGGTTTCAAACTTTATCGACACCTTCCTTGAACAAGTCATAGATGCAGACAGCATAAGCGGTCTTGTTATAAACCCTTGGGGAGACTCATTTACATTGAACAAGACTCTGATACAGCTGGTGCTGGCGGAAGTACCTGAACACGAGGATTCCTATCTCAGAAAAAACGCTCTGCTGAACAAAGCCATCCACTTTGCTACAGAGCGCCATGCAGGCCAGCTTCGCAAAGGTACTAAAAGCCCGTATATAACTCACCCCATGGAAGTCATGTCCATACTTTCGTCTATGAAAGCCGATACAAATCTGCTTATTGCAGGAGTCCTGCATGATGTACTTGAAGACACAGACACAACTGAAACCGAGATCCTTGAAATGTTTGGGCTTGACGTTCATTTTCTTGTGACATCCCATACGGAAGATAAGTCAAAGAGCTGGGATGAAAGAAAGCAGACAGCTATTGATGATTTATATGAAGCAGATCCGCGTTTAAAACTGCTTGTAATGGCTGATAAGCTGGCAAACCTCAGAAGCACTTATTCAGAATATATTGACATAGGATATAAAGTTTGGGATAGATTCAATGCTCCAAAGGAAAAACAGGCATGGTATTACAGCGGCATTCAGGATGCCCTTTACGAAATGCAGTTCTATAAAGAAACCGAGGGAGCATACTGGGAGATCGTATCCCTTTACAAAGATCTCTTCGTAGAGTATTATCACGACGAATCTAAAGATATACTCTACCAACGCTGCGCTGACGGAAAAACTTATTTACTCAACAGATCAAAACCTCACTGGCAGCTTCATACAGGCGGCATCCCCAAAAAAGCTGTTGTTAAAAACAGAAAGGATGCGGAAAGGCTGGAAGACAACTGGATAGATCCTATATTGGCATACCTGGACAGAGACCTTGAATACGGGACTTATAAAATATATGAATCCGAGGACTGCAGCAGTTACGTAACTGTCAATAACGGAGAGCTGTGCTTCTATGGAGTAAACGAAAAAAGACACAGTTCAGACAGCGAAACTCTGTTTGAATACAGTCTTTCAGCAGATGAAACCAAAAAATTCATGTTCATGCTTAGACTTGAAAACGGTATACGAGGAAGGCTTGCAACCATACTTAAAAACGAATTCGGAAGCGGAGATGATGTTGAATTCTTAGAATTCTGCCGCCAGTACAGCATAATATATGAAGAATAAAAAAACAGGCTGACCTTACGGTCAGCCCTTTTTTCACTTAAGCCGTTTATGATATGCATAAAAGATTACTCTTCCTCTGATTTTTCAACGATTTTAGAAACGCTTACAGTCAATATTACAGTATTAATACCCTGAATGATGAGCGCTGCTGCGATAAGATATCCGATATATACCATCGCTGCTGCAGGGTGCGCGATAGATATCAATCCAACTATGATCGACAAAATTCCGCATACTATTTTGATTATGCTGTGTCCTTTAGCTTCCTTATATGTTTTAACACCTGATACTATAGAGAAAACACCGTAAAGAAGTACGCAAGCTCCTACTATGTAGATCACCATTACATCTGTGAGGTACCTAGCCATTCCGCTGAACAGCAAGTATAAACCGGCTAAGCCTGTCAATATGCCCAAGACACATTTCCATCCGTCTTTTTTCTCCTGACTTAATGCAGAAATAACATTTTCAACTCCGTTCATGAAGAACAGAATACCTAATATCCAGCCAATTCCGAGAAAAGTTTTGAAAGGAACTGTCATAGCATAAATACCAAATATAGCGGTTAAAACACCAAGGATTATTCCTACTGCTTTCATAATAAAAACCTTCTTTCTTAAAATTCCTCGAAGATTATAACAAAAAACATTTTGTATTACAATGAAACTATCAAAAAACCGTGGTCAGAATATGCTGACCACGGCTATTTGCATGATTGATACTAATAGTTCTGTTTATTAACTTCGAAGAAACTCTGTGGATGTTTGCATACAGGGCAAACTTCAGGAGCTTTATCTCCATATGATAAATGTCCGCAGTTTCTGCATTCCCAAACAACTTCGCCGGATTTTGCAAACACCTGATCAGTTTCTACGTTCTTGAGAAGAGCAAGATATCTTTCTTCATGATGTTTTTCCACCGCTGCAACTCCACGGAACTGTTCAGCAAGTTCATGGAAGCCTTCTTCGTCAGCTTCTGCAGCCATGCGATCATACATGCTGGTCCATTCGTAGTTTTCCCCTTCTGCTGCGTGAAGAAGATTTTCTGCTGTATCGCCTAATTCTCCGAGAGCTTTAAACCATAATTTTGCGTGTTCTTTTTCATTTTCAGCTGTTTGCAAGAAAAGAGCCGCGATCTGTTCGTATCCTGCTTTTTTAGCTACTGATGCAAAATATGTATATTTGTTTCTAGCCTGAGATTCACCTGCAAAAGCTTCCCACAGATTTTTTTCTGTTTTTGTTCCTGCATAAGGATTCTTTGCTTTGCTGCAGGAGCTTCTTCTATCTTCTCGAATACACTTGCAGGCTGTTTACAAAGAGGACATTTAAAATCCTCTGATATCGGGCCTTCATGCACATATCCGCATATTGAACATTTCCACTTTTCCATTACTCATACCTCCGTTTTTAATACTTTTATGAGCCCTAAACGTGACTCAATTAAAATTATATATTCCTGCCTTTTAAGACTATTCAGTTTCTATAAGCATTTTATCTTTCATTATCATCTCATAGAGCCTGTAGCCTCCGGCAAAATTATAACAGTCATAACCGTTACCTAATAGGATACGGGAAGCAATATAGCTCCTTAAACCGCTTTGACAGATCACATATACCGGCTTATCCTTATCTATTTCATTCAATCTGTCTCTGAGTTCGTCAACAGGAATATTTATATATCCTTCTATATGACCACTATTATATTCCATTTTTGTTCTTGTGTCCAACAGAACTGCACTTCCGTCACGTGGAAGGTTTTCTACATCATGCCAGAAATACTGATCTATATGCTCATTTACTATGTTGTCGATTATAAAGCCTGCCATATTTACCGGATCCTTTGCTGAAGAATAAGGAGGCGCATATGCCAGATCCAGATCTTTTAACTGAATCGCAGTAAGTCCTGCGTGAATAGCTGTCGCAATAACATCTATCCTCTTGTCAACCCCGTCACTGCCTATGATTTGAGCTCCAAGTATCCTGAAGGTATCTTTCTCGTATATCACCTTCATAGACATCATTTTACCTCCGGGATAATATGAGGCATGATTCATTGGTGACAAGTATACCTTATCGTAATCTATCCCTGCCTTTTGAGCCACAGTTTCTTTTATTCCCGTAGATGCTGCTGTAATATCAAACACCTTTATAATTGATGATCCCAAGGATCCTTTGTATCGGCTGTCACCTCCGCATATATTGTCTGCAGCTATACGGCCCTGTTTGTTTGCCGGGCCGGCAAGGGATATCAATGCTTTTTCCCCGGTAACGAAATGCTTGACTTCTACAGCATCTCCCACTGCATATATATCGGGGATCGAGGTTTCCATCCTGTCATTTACTATAATACTCCCTTTTAAACCAAGCTCCATACCAGCCTCTTCAGCAAGAGAAGTATCCGGTGTCACTCCTATTGCCAATATAACCATATCCGCATGTAAAGAGTCCCTGTCTTTCAACATGACCTCGACGCCTGATCCGCTTTTCGTAAATCCTTCAACTGTAGATCCCAAAACCAGTTTTACACCATGTTTTCGCATTTCATTATGAATAAATGACGCCATTTCCTGATCAAAAGGATTCATTAGCTGCTTCGGGCGTTGAACTATAGCAACATCAAGACCTCTCTCCACAAGATTTTCCGCTATTTCAAGACCTATAAATCCGCCTCCCGCAACGACTGCGGTTTTCGGCTTATTATTCTTCACGAATTCATAGATCCTGTATGTATCTTCAACTGTTCGCAGAGTAAACAGCTTATCTGTATCAAGCCCTTCAACAGGAGGTATTGCAGGTTTTGCGCCGGTGGATATTATAAGCTTGTCATAAGATTCAGCAAACATCTTGCCGTTATCAAGATCTCTGACTTCTACCGCCTTTTTCTCCGGAATTATTTTTATGACCTCATGCCTTACTCTGACATCTATTCTGAGACGATCCCACAGGCTTTTGGGAGTCTGGAGCGTCAATTCAGACTCGTCTGTGATAACCCCACCCACATAATATGGAAGACCGCAGTTTGCATAGGAAACATGTCCCGAACGTTCAAATATTATTATTTCAGCTTTTTCATCCAGCCTTCTTATACGTGCCGCAGCAGTTGCTCCTCCTGCAACTCCGCCTATAATAACAGTTTTCATCCAAATCCTCCCTTTTTCAAGGTCTTTTTTTAATTTTACATTATGTTACATTATCTTTCAAACTTTTCCTTTAAATGTAAGATGAAATATAAAAAAGAGCTTTCATTATATTAAAAAAGCTCCTTCTTATATCTTTACGATCTCTTTTTCTTCACAATACTCTTTCTGACTTTATTTACCCCAACACATATAAGTATGGTTATTATCATATCCGGCAGTGTACTTCCGACTATGATATCCATTCCCATCAATTGTCTGTATATTATAAATCCTATAATCCAAATTACCAGATTATGCAAACAGACAGATCCGCTTCCACTGTCTTTTTTCAAAATAAAATGATCCGCTATCTGTATTGCCGCCATCGGTGCAAACACTGAGCCTATAAAATACAGGAAGTCAGTTATGTCATTAAGCGGAAGGAACATCGCTCCAAAGATCCCTAATACCGCAACTGCTGCAGCCATCTTTTTACCGTTTATCTTCTTTGATATGGATTCACTTGAGATTCCCGCTGAATATGCATCCAAAAAAGTGGTGGTAACAGTAGACAATATAATAACTATTAGGCCTGCAGCTCCAAGTCCTGCTTTCAGCATGATCTTAGCTATATCATATTCACCTGTAAAAACAGCTGCTCCCAGCCCTATGACATACATCCAGCAGCTCACTGCGCCGTAAGTAACAGCACTTACCGCCGCAGCTTTCACCGGCTGCTTTGCTTCCTTCGTATAATCGCTTATTAAAGGCAGCCATGAAAGAGGCATTGCCACAGACAATTCCACTGCCGCCCCAAAAGTCATTGCCTCGCCGCTGATACCCGCAGCCGTTCCTTTTCCGAAAATCACTATACTTAGCACTATGGTCAAAACAAACAAAGCAGCCATAGCCACAGTATTTATGCGGCCAAGATTCTTTATACCGATCATTATCCATATAATAATAAGTCCACCGATAATGACACACCATATCCGGCTGTCTAAAGCCCAGACACCGTTTGCTGCCAGCGCACCGTCGTATATCATTATAGCCGTCCATCCTATGAGCTGAATGACATTAAGTACCGCAAACAGCAGACCGCCTTTGCAGCCAAAGCTCATCTTCACAGTCTCCATAGAGCTCTTTCCTGTTATTCCGCCGATACAGCCTACAGTGAAAAGCATGAGACATCCGATAATATGTCCAAGAATGATAGCCGCCAGACCTTTATGAAAGCCAAGAGGCGCAAAATATGTGCCCGTAAGGATCTCTGCAATAGAAACTGCTGCTCCAAACCAGATCAGTCCGTTTTGATAAAGACCAGTTCGTTTTTCTCCCATACTATTCATTTGATCCTGCAAATACTCCTTTTAAATCAAATCCGTGATCCAAAGGGCCGCTTCCTTTGCCCAGATCCAGCATGGATGAAAGTGCACCGGAAATGTAATCCTTTGCTCTTTTTACAGATTCCTTCAGAGTAAATCCTTTCGCAAGATTAGAAGCTATAGCACTGGAAAGAGTACATCCTGTTCCATGGGTATTTGGATTGTCTATCCTCTTTCCAACAAACCATGTATATTCACCCTCCGAATAAAGCAGATCATTAGCATCATTTACACTGTGTCCGCCTTTAAGAAGCACTGCGCAGTCATAGTTGTCTCCTATCAGTTTAGCTGCAGTGATCATATCTTCTTTTCCTGAGATCCTCATTCCTGCCAGCACTTCTGCTTCTGGGATATTAGGTGTCACAAGAACTGCTATAGGCAAAAGCTCCTCTGTAAGAGTTTTTACCGCATCACTTTTGATAAGAGATGATCCGCTTGTACTTCCCATTACCGGATCCACTACTATATTTGATGCCCCGTAGTATTTCAGTCTGTCGGATATTACTTTGATGAGCTCTGTCGATGCCACCATGCCTATTTTCACGGCATCCGGACGGATGTCTTCAAACACCGCATCAAGCTGCTTCTTTAAAAACTCCGGAGTGACCTCCATTATTCCTGTAACGCCTGTTGTATTCTGAGCAGTCAGAGCCGTTATTGCAGTCATAGCGTAGACCCCATTCATTATCATTGTTTTTATATCTGCTTGAATACCGGCGCCTCCGCCGGAGTCGCTTCCGGCGATCGATAATGCTGTTCTCATTTCTTTTACCTCTCTGTTTTGCATTATTTTTGTAAAGCGACAGAAAGTGGTGCCCCCGACCTGCCGCTGATCCCTTAAGGATCAATTATTTTATATTAAGATCATTGATTCTATTGACATATATGTCTGATGTCTGCTTCATTTCATTTTGATCAGGTTCCGATGGATCGAATACGCCGATCACATAAAAACCTGCATTCTTAGCTGTTCTTGCCGCGTGCAAAGCATCCTCGAACACCGGAGTTCTACCCATATCTGTGCCTAAACATTTCAGAGCCTGTTCAAAAATTTCCCGGCTGTCCTTGCCTTTTCCCACTTCTTCGCAAGTGAGGACTTTTTTAAAAAAGTGTAAGATATTAAGCCTTTCCAACGCAGCCTCCACCAAAACCTTTGACGTTGCAGTTGCTATGCACATAGGTATATCCTGCAGTCTGCATGCTTCCAGAAAGTCTTTAACACCTTCCTTAAGTTCAGCTTTTTCCTTATAAAAAACTGCGATCATCTCATTTATCTCAGATATGATCTTTTCTATGCTTTTATCGACGCCGTAAACACGCCTGTAATACTCCGCCGACTGCTCCATGCTCATATCTTTAAATGTAACAGCAAGATCTTCCTCCGCAGTAATACCGAGGCTTTCGATATAGTCATTGCCTATGGCATCCCAGATCTTCATGGAATCCAGCAAGGTGCCGTCCAGATCGAATATGACCCCTTCTATTTGTTTTTCCTTACCATCATTTCCGATAATTCGCATAATTCTCTACACTCTTTTTCTATATCCTTAGATGCGAAAATAGCAGATACTAACGCAACTCCATCTACACCGCTTCCTGAAAGTTCCATGATATTTGCTTTGCTTATGCCTCCTATAGCCACGACCGGAACATCTACCGCTTCGCATATAGCCTTCAATGTGTCGTAGGAAACATCTGCCGCATCAAGCTTTGTGGAAGTGCTGAATACAGCGCCAACTCCCAGGTAATCAGCGCCTGCCTTTACAGCGGCTTTAGCCTGTTCCACAGTCTGAGCTGATACTCCAAGCATCATTTTTTCTCCCACAAGCTTTTTCACATTGCCGGCTTCCATGTCATCCTGTCCCACATGGATACCGTCAGCGCCGCACTTGATCGCTATATCTACGTTGTCGTTTATGAAAAACGGCACATTATACTCAGCGCATAATGCCTTCATTTCATGGGCTTCCGCTAAAAAGCTTTCTTCATCCAGTTCCTTTTCACGAAGCTGCACGCAAGTCACTCCGCCTTTTAAAGCCTGTTCCACCTGTTCCATCAAAGTCTGCTCTTTAGTCCAGGCTCTGTCGGTAACGGCATAAAGCTTCATCATCTCTTTTTCGCATCTCATATTATAAGACTCCTCTAATAAATCTCTACCTTTGCTCTTTCTTCCAGTTCCTCTCCGGTCATCCTGTAGATCGCATCGATAATATAATTTCTGTATGACGAATTTCCGTCATCCTCTCCCATTCTCTCGAGGGCTTTTTCTCCGCATACTCCCATCAGACATACTGCCGCTGCAGCTGCTTCAAGCGGCTTATCCGGATTAGCTGTTACATAGGCTGCCGTTATAGCTGAAAGCTGGCATCCTGTACCTGTGATGATCCCCATCATAGGATCCCCATTAAATATGCAGTAAGCCTTTTCTTTATCTGCAACTATATCTATAGCTCCTGTTATGGCTATTACAGCGCCGCTCCTCTTAGAAAACTCTTTGGCGAAAGCAACTGACTGCTGAAGATTATCTCTTGTTACTCTGTCAGAAATATCCGCATCGACTCCTCTGGTAGTTCCCGAACCCAGTGCAAGAGTTTTTATCTCGGAAATATTTCCTCTGATCACCGCAATATCCAGCTTTTCAATAAGTCCCATGGCGGTATTAGTCCTGAGAGCTGAAGCTCCTGCCCCCACCGGATCAAGCACCACAGGATGACTTAATTCGTTTGCTTTCATACCTGCTTTGTACATAGAAGGTATCGTGTTTTGATTCAGTGTCCCAATATTTATATTCAGTCCTCCGCAAATAGATGTGATCTCCTCCACCTCTTCTATATCATCTGACATTATAGGCGAACCTCCACATGCCAAAAGTGCATTGGCACAGTCATTTACAGTAACATAATTAGTGATATTGTGTACAAGCGGACACTGTTTTTTCACGTTTTCAAGCATTTCTTTCATCATAAGTCTTTCCTCCTGATATTCCTTTTTTATTCTGAGCTTTCGCTCTCGGAAAATCGGTCGAAACTTACTGGTTTCCTCTCACGCCGGAACACGGCTTCCCATCGCTTAAATACAAGGCACAGGGCGCTCCCCCTCTGCCCGCCCATAGTATGGGTCATGATCATGATCACTTCAAAAACAATAAAACGGAGACACCTGAAACGATATCTCCGCTAAAAATCATCTATGACTTCCTACGTCGGCATTATCCGAATCAGGTTAGAGGGTCGAAGTTGATTACTTCCTCTCAGCCCGCCGATACGAGCTCCCCTGTTTTTTTGTTTTTATTAATATACCACTGGAAAATAATTTTGTCAAACCATAACTGCTGGCCCAGAATCAGTTTGATCCTCGCCACTACACGAGGATCTACCTGTAAAGCAGCAAATCGCAATTCGTTATGATTTTATCAGAGCGATCCTTTTGAGGTGAGATATGAGCCTTTCCTTATTATAAAAACTAGAAACGATATAAAAAATGATCAATTTAACATTTTTCACTTAAAAATTGATAAAATGTTAAATTTTTTAACAAAATATGTCTCAAATAGTAAAAAAGGGATAAAAATTTAACACTAACCGCCATAAAATGATAAAAAGGGATAAAAATTTAACACTAACCTCTTAAAAAAGCTTCCTAATGTTAAAAATAATACTTTTGAATATACAGGAGAAACAATTACATTTTCTTTAGATGGTTTTGATAAAGAAACTATGAAAATAAAAGGTAATAAAGCGAAGTATCCTGGAGAATATGAAGCTGTTGTATTGCTTA
>JAFXHN010000060.1 GCA_017536365.1 Bacillota bacterium
CCGCATGAATAACAGCTGTGGGAAGCGGTCCGGGAAGCTCAAATGTTATCGGAGGACAGTTTGCGGCAATAAAAACTTGGGGCATTTGTATCGATGATATGATAATAAAAGCTCCTGTTGCTGTAAAATGCGCTTTTGGTGAAAATCCAAAGAGAGTGTACGGGGATGAGCAGAGAAAAACTCCTATGACAAGGATGGCTACAGCGGCACTTTTAAGAGAAGCTTTAATGGAAGCGAAAGAATATGTTAAAGGCAGAGAAGCAGAAGATGAGGATGACCGTCCTGACCTGAATTTCAGGTGGGAAGCAATGATCCCTTTAATGAAGAAAGAGATCCCGCTGAAGGCTCATGTTCACAGAGCAGACGACATATTTACCGCATTGAGGCTGGCTAAGGAATTCGGCCTCGATGTTACGCTGGATCACTGTACGGAGGGTCATATGATAGCCGATCATATAAAAGCCTCAGGGAAAAAGGCCTTAGTAGGTCCGAGTCTCAGCGAAAGAGCAAAATTCGAGCTTAAGAATCTTACCTTTGAAACACCGGGAGTACTTGCATCAAAAGGTGTTGAGGTGTCCATAATAACGGATCATCCTGTGATCCCTATTCAGTATTTGCCTCTGTGTGCAGCTCTTGCGGTCAAAGCAGGGATGACAAAAGAAGATGCCTTTCGTGCGCTTACCATAAATCCGGCAAGAGCTTTAGGTATTGAAGACAGAGTGGGAAGTCTTGAAACGGGAAAGGATGCGGATATCGTATTATGGAGCGGAGATCCGCTGGAATTCAGCAGTGAAGTTAAATACACGATAATTAACGGAGAAGTGGTGTACAAAAAATGATAAACCTGTATTGCGGCAGGTCAGATGTGGACCGCGGTAAATTTATTTATGAAAATGCAGCGCGATTTGAAGCGGAGGGAAAGTCTTCTGCTGTTATTATCGTGCCTGATCAGTATACGCTGGAGGCTGAAAGGGATGCCTTTAGAGTATTAAAAACAAACGGGCTCATGGATATTCAAGTCATGAGCTTTTCTCGTCTTGCGTTAAAACTCGTGGGAGAAAAAACCGGGAAAAAATATATAGATGATACCGGGAGAAGTATGATCCTTAGAAAAGTGATCTCTGAAAATAAAGATACTCTTGGAATTTTTGCACCTGCAGCTGAAAAAAACCAGTTCATTAAAATGATGGGGAGCATGATCCAGGAGTTTAAACAGTATAAAGTGTCTCCGGACAGACTTTGGGATATAGTGAAACAGAATAAAGAAAAATACAACGATCGTATGCTGATAAAAAAATTAGAGGACGGTGCGGTCATTTATGAAGCATACGAAGAAGAGCTTAAAGGCAGGTATTTTGATACGGAGGACTATATAAGCCGGCTGTGTGAGGAGATATCCGATGCAGAGATTTTTAACAACGCTTCAGTATGGGTGGAAGGATTTGACTTTTTCACAAAGAGGCTGATGTCGGTCATTGAGCAGATAGCTTTAAAAACGGGAGATATCAATATTTCCCTGCTTTATTCTGCACCCGGCAGCAGAGATTACAACCTTTTTGCTCCGGTGGAGGCAACGATAAATGATTTTAAAATACTGGGCAGAAATATAGGCACTGAGGTAAACGTACTCGATATCCCGAAAGAATATATCAAAAAACAGCAGGAAGAGATAAAGAGTATTCAGAAAGAGCTGTATGCTTTTCCGGTGAAAACTTTTGAAGGCGTCGATCCGAATATAAAGATTTGTTCCTGTGAGAATAAAGAAGCGGAAATATCTGCTATAGCCTCTGAAATAAGACGGCTTGTAGATGAAAAGGGATATAGATTTAGAGATATAATGGTGGCCGCAAATGATTTGGGATATGCAGGGCCGTTGATGGACAGATATTTTTCTGATATGGGCATAAAGTTTTTTGATGGAAGAAAAGTATCAGCCGTGTTCAACAAATATATGCAGTTTATCCTTGCTTTGTGCGGTAAAGAAAGTATATATAATTCAAACGATCGCCTGTTTAGGATACTTCATACTCATATTTTAAGCATCGATGCCGATGAGGCGGAGATTTTGGAAAACTATGCCATGAAATATGGGATAAAAGGAAGTATGTGGAAAAACGATTTCTATAAAATCGATGAGAGAGGGTTTGTTGAGGAAGAGATACAGGATAAATTGGATCAGCTCAATGACATAAGGCAGAGACTGGTTTCTGCGATGGACAGCCTTTATGAGAAGCTCGAAGACTGCAGAACGGGAAAGGAATTCAGTGAAAAATTCTTTGAATACCTTAAAAATATACTGGGTATAGACGATATGATCTCTCAGGATGCAGACAGACTGAAGGCTGCAGGGCATTTGGAATATGCTGGTCTTACTGTTCAGCTTTGGAACAGGATGGTGTCTGTACTGGGGCAGTTTTCCGAGATACTGGGAGATGCGGAGTGCGATGCCGATATGTTTTTTGAGGTGCTGCGTACCGGGATAGAAACTATGGAGATAAGTCTTATCCCTACTACTGCGGATCAGGTGTATGTAGGCAATTATACTGCGGGGGGATTTGGAGAGGTAAAAGTGCTGTTTGCCTCAGGTTTAAATGACGGAACAGTGCCTTCTTCCGGATCAGGAACGCAGATATTCAGTGACCATGAAAAGAAGAAATTAAATGAGCTGGCCGGAGAGATCTGCGCACAGACCGGAAGCAGATCAGAAAGAGAGAAGCTGGAGATATATAAAGTTTTATCATTGCCTTCCGAAAGATTGTACGTGAGTTTCTGCAGTCTTTCAGAGGATGGAGAAGAACAGATCCCATCACAGATCGTGGGGAGGATACATAAAATATATCCTGGACTCAAAATTCTGAACGTAGTGTCCGAAGACATGACCCGCAAAGGAGAAGCTGTATATAACAGCAGAATGGAATACATAAAGAGCCGTGATGAAAAAAACATCAGTGTATTTTTTGCTGATATGGGAAAGGGATTCAGAAACACGCCTGAAAGCATTTCTTCAAAGAATTTTTCTGATCTTTACGGCGAAAAGCCTAAAATGAGCCCTACTTCTTTGGAAGCTTTTTCAAGATGCCCTTATGCTCATTTTCTCAGACATGGTTTGAGGGCTGATGAAAGAAAAGTTTTTGAAGTGTCTCCTCCGGAAATGGGTACCATATTCCACGAAGCTCTTATGAAATTCTCTGAATTTATTGCAGAGAAAAAAATGTGGGAAGAAGTTGATGAAGAGCTTTGCTCGAAACTAATGGGAGAACTGGCGGAAGCGGCAGCTCGAGAATTCAAAAAAGGGTTGATGTTTGAAGGCGCTGTAGGAGATTATCGAATATCCAGGGTGAAGTCTGTCTGTGAAAGGACCGCATATATGGTGGCGGAACATATCCGTCAAGGGGGATTTGATAAATTCAGCTTCGAAGTGCCTTTTGGGGAGAGGCAGAAAACCCCCGGCATAGAGGTATCTACTTCTAACGGAGGCCGTGTCGTGATAGAGGGAAGGATCGACAGGATAGATATCGCGGAAACGGAAAAAGGCACTTACGTTAAAGTCATAGATTATAAATCCGGAGAAGAAAAAGTAAACAGAAGCGAAGTCATATCAGGGTATAAGATGCAGCTTATGCTGTATATGACAGCGGCAATGGGCGCTGCCGGAAAGATCTATACAGATGCAGCTCCGGCAGGAGTGTTCTATTTCCACATACATGAACCTGTAGCCGACGGCAACAATGCAAAACCTAAAGATATTGAAGATTTTGAAGGGTTCTTGGATACAAATTATAAAAAGTCATTCAAGATGGAAGGTATAGCGGTAAACGAACCGGAGATCATAGAAATACTTGATAGAGATTTTAAAGGGTTTTCTCAAATAGTCAGAGTCAGAAAACTGAAGGATGGCTCCGTAAAGGGGACCGGAGATTTTTCTGCCTTGACAAAAGATGAATTTAATGAGCTGATGTGCAGCACTGCGAAAAAAACGGAAGATATTTGCAACGAGTTTACTAAAGGCAGTGTAGCGGTAAGTCCGTTAAAAGTATCTGATGACTCCGGCGCTTGTTCATATTGTAAATACAAAAGTATTTGTAATTTTGATGTAAGACTTCCGGGATTTATTTATAGGAAAGGGTAATTATATCATTCGTCTTCCAATATAGGTATCTCGGGAGAAATATCAAGTTGTTTGCATAGTACAGAATATACGATAATTGAAGGAAGCACTTTTCCGTGCTCGATCTCGCATAAAAAGGACACTGACAATCCTGCGGCCTTAGCAAGACCGGATTGGGACAGTCCTTTTTCTTTTCTGGCGTTAAGCAGTCTTTTGCTTATGTGATCAGTCATTTCTTTATATATTTTTGTTTCTGTGCCTCGGGTTTTGGTTTTCATAACAGTTCCTCCTTTCATACAAGTACATTATACTACAAATCTGTTACGTAAATAACGTAATTTGTGTATATTTTTTGGGAAATATCCCCGCTTTTTGCAGATTTCTTACGTATAAATCCTGCTATAACAGGAAAGTTTAAGATGATATACTTCAAATAGGTATAGTGCGTTGAAGAGGTAGGGCTGATGAGTATAGGAAGTCGAATAAGAAGCGAAAGGAAGAAGCAAAATTTAACATTGAAGAAGCTGGCGGAAAAGGCTGATATTTCGGTTTCATATCTCGGTGATATAGAAAAAGAACGCAGCAAGCCTTCTATTGACAGACTCAAGGATATTGCTTTGGCTTTGGATAAAAGCATATCTTATTTTGTGGACGACAGCAGTTTTTCCGAAGAAGAAAACAGCTATCTTCCTATGGATGAAGAGACCCAAACCTTGATCAATGAATTGATGGCGGCAGATGGTTTTAAGGATATATTGGAAGGTTTCAGAGGTTTTACTGATTGGTCTGAGAGAGAAAAAGCTGAGCTTGCAGGTTTCTTGAAAGCCAAAAGAGATTTTAGAGATAATTCGAACAGATAATAAACAAAAGTCTTCTCATTTTTATGAGGAGGCTTTTTTTATTAAAAAAGTATCAGGAAGTACATTTTATGCGTTCAAACCGTTAAAAATAAATGGTAATTAATAGTGAAAAGGGTTATAATACAATTTAAGACTATTGAGAAAAGGGAGTTTTAAGGATGAGTAAATTTAAGAAAATATTATTGGGAGCAGTTATTACGATTTTAGTACTGGGCGCCTTGGCGGGAGTACTGATAGGATTCTACACGGACTATTTATGGTTTAAAGATCTGGGTTATGTAAGTGTATTTTTCACTAAACTGCTGTCTCAACTTAAGCTGGGTATACCATGTTTTGTGATATTGACATTACTGATCCGCTTGTATCTGAAGTTTATTAACGGAGACTATTTCAAAAAAATGGAGATAGTGAGCTTCAGCGTAAAAGACAAGACCATAAACAAAGTTTCATGGGGCCTTTCTGTTTTATTTGCATTTGTCGCAACCATAATGACGACAACTACTTTATGGTATGAGATAATGAGTTTTATAAACAAAACAGATTTCAATTTAGATGATCCTTTGTTTGGACTTGACATCAGCACATATATCTTCACTCTTCCTTTAGCTAATCAAATATACAGTATAGCAACAACATTGATAGTTATGCTTATTGTCATCACTGTTATATATTATGCATTCCTTATGTCAGTTAGAAGACCTAAGCTTTTCCAAAATGCTTATGATCAGGCATATGCGGAAGAAGGGGAAAGTATCTTTCAGGATAAAAGAAGACTGGGCAAGAAGATATTTTCTTCAAACTGGAAGGCTTTTCTTGATCTTGCTGTAAGACAAGTAGTGATCCTTGCGGTCATTTTCTTTGTGGTTATAGGCTTAGGATACTTCCTTAAACAGTTCCAGCTTATGTATCATCAGGGCAGCACTGTATACGGTGCAAGTTTTGTTGATGTTAATATTTATCTGTGGCAATACAGGATCCTTATGGTCATGGCAGTCGCAGCAGCGGTGCTGTTTGCGGTAGGTATAGCAAAGAAAAAATATAAAATGGCTTTTGTTATGCCGGTACTCATGATAGTTGTTTCTCTTGCGGGAAACGGCGTTGGTCTTTTGGTACAGAATTTCATAGTTGCACCTGATGAAATTTCAAAAGAAAGCCCATATATTGACAACAATATTCAGATGACTCAGGCGGCATATGGTATAGCGGATATAGAAGAAAATAGTTTTGCTGCAGATGATTCTCTTACAGCAGAGGACATCATAAAGAACGAAGCTATATTTGAAAATATCAGAATAAATGATTTTGAGCCGACAAAACAGTTCTACAATCAGCGTCAAAGTATTAAACAATACTATACATTCAACGATGTGGACGTTGATAGATATATGATAGATGGAGACTATACACAGGTATTCCTTTCTGCCAGAGAGATCGATGAAACAAGGATCAATTCTCAATGGATAACTAAGCATTTGAAATACACTCATGGTTACGGTCTTACTCTCTCTAGAGTAAACAGTATCACTGCTTCGGGACAGCCGGATATTCTTATTGAAAATGTTCCGCCTGAATCTTCGATTGAAGAGATACAGATAACAAGACCAGAAATATATTTCGGTGAACTTACAAATGATTATGTTATCGTAAATACTGATGAAAAAGAGTTCGACTATCCTTTAGGGGAAAGCAATGTATATACAGAGTATGAAGGAAATTCCGGGATCAACCTGAATCTTCTTAACAGGGTATTATATGCTATAAGAGAACAGAGTATGAAGATCTTGGTATCAACAAATATCTCTGCTGATTCGAGGATACTTGTTGACAGAAATATCGTTGACAGAGTAAGCAAGATAGCTCCGTATCTTGAATACGATTCAGATCCATATATGGTGGTATCGGAAGACGGAAAGCTTTTCTGGATGATGGATGCGTATACCACAAGCAGTTACTATCCATATTCAGAACCATACTCAGAAACACTGAACTATATTAGAAATTCAGTAAAAGTTGTGGTAGATGCATATAACGGGGATGTGGATTTCTACATCGTTGATGAATCGGATCCTCTTGTGATGACTATGGCGGGAGTTTTCCCTGAACTGTTTAAATCCATAGATCAGATGCCGGAAGATCTGCAGCAGCATATCAGATATCCTAAGGCGCTGTTTGAGATCCAGGCAAATATGTATACAAAATATCACATGACAGACGTAAATGTATTCTATCAGGGAGAAGACCAGTGGGATATAGCAAATGAGATCTATGGTCAGGAACAGACTAAGATGACCTCCAACTACTATATTATGTCACTTCCGGGCAGCACAGAAGAAGAGTTTGTTTTATCCATATCCTATACACCTATAAGCAAGAACAATATGACCGGTCTTCTTATAGCAAGGAGTGACGGAGACAACTACGGAGAACTGAAGCTTTACAGGATGCCTAAAGGCGAAACTGTATACGGCCCTGCTCAGGTAGAAGCTCAGATCGACCAGGATCCAACCATATCAAAAGAATTCTCTCTTTGGAGCCAAAGAGGTTCCACATACTTGAGAGGTAATATATTCGTTATCCCTATCGAGGATTCATTGATGTATGTAGAGCCGATTTACTTACAGGCAGATAACGAAAGCAGTCTGCCGGAAGTAAAACGTGTTATCGCCGTATATAACGACGTTATAGCATATGAAGAAACTCTCGGGGACGCACTTAAGTCTCTCTTCGGAAGCGACATCGGAAGCCTTGCCACTGTAGGTGAAGTAGATACGCCTGAAGGAGGAACAGAATCAGCAGGAGATGGAGACGGCGGCAGCCAGGGCAGCGCTGTTACAGGAAGTCAGGAAGAACTGATCCAGAAAGCTAATGAAGCGTTCAACAATGCGGTGGCAGCAC
>JAFXHN010000061.1 GCA_017536365.1 Bacillota bacterium
AATGGCTTCTTCATAACTGATCACGTCATATTCATATGCCGCTATGACAGGCACTGTTTTCTCTTCTCCAGCATCATTTAACTCAGTATAGCATCTTTCCACTATGCCCATTACTCTTACATAGTCCCCTGGTTCTACCTCAAAATCAGGATCATAAACATTTACGAACAAAGCATCATCATTGTTCTCTTTATCCCATATTACATTAAAACCAGTAAACTCTTCAGTATATTCAGGTTCGTCTTCAACTACTCCAGTAAATTCGATGCAGTAATAAGTATACATATCAGTATTCCAGAGCATATGATTTTTTGCTTCCTTCAATTTTACAGGTACGATCTCATCATTTCTATACATTCCTGTTTCATATATACGCTCTCCTCTATAATACCACTCAATCCTTCCTTCTCCTTCAAAGTGACCGTTTACAAATTTCCCTCTATAATTATATCCTACCCCATCTTCATTTTTTAAATAAAGATTGCCTATACCATCAGGAATCCCTTCTTCATTTACATCACCGGAATAGGTTCCAAGCCTATCTCCATATGACATTTCGTATTCCTTCTCCCTGCCAAAATCTATAGAGATGGAGTTTATCATAATCAAAACTGCTATCCCAAGTAATATGACGGCTCTTGCTATTGCCCATTTCTCTCTTTGAGTAAGCATAGAATCACATCCGGTGGAAATAAACAATTCAGAAACAAATCTACTTAGTATACCAAACAGGTCTTAGGTACTTTTTATCAGGATCTTTTTCGAACAGTTCCGGAGAAATGGCTTCTTCATAACTGATCACGTCATATTCATATGCCGCTATGATAGGCACTGTTTTCTCTTCTCCAGCGTCATTTAACTCAGTATAGCATCTTTCCACTATACCCATTATCCTTACATAGTCCCCTGTTTCAACTTTGAAATCAGGATCATAAATATTTACTGTCAATGCGTCATCATTGTTCTCTATATCTGACATTATGTTCAAAGTAATGAATTCCTTCGTATATGCATGCTCCCTTTCAACCACACCCGTGCATTCTATACAACGATACAGATATTTTCCGTCTGCATACCAAAACAAATCTGTTATTTCATCATCTTTTAGTGGAATGATCTCATCATTTTTATATGTTCCCACTTCATATTTAAGATCTCCGTCATAAATCCACTCTATCCGTCCCTTTCCTTCAAAATGGCCGTCTACAAATTCTCCTTCGTAAGAATACTTTACTCCAGCTTCATTTTTGAGATCAAGAAAACCTTTCCCCTCAGGTTTCCCATCTTCATTTACCGGTCCTTGATATACACCACGTCTGTCTCCATATGACATTTCGTGTTTCCTTGTGTCAAAATCATAAAAAGTAATATCTATCATAGCCAATGCCATTATTATAACTCCTATAATAACCTTTGCTATCGCGTACTTTTCATTTGGAGTCAGCATAGGATCACCTCCGGGGAATCACGTGAAATGCTTAGAGCTATTTTAACAGTTGATCTTCCTTACCGGAAAACCTTATAAGTCTTGCCCTGTGGCAAACTGCTCTAACTATGGAAATAAAAAATAATGCTGAGGCTAAGATGATACCGCTCTCATCTCCCAGGCCGAAATTAACGACGAGCGGTGCGGTGTTGGGAATAACATATATGCGGCAAAAGAAACTCAATGCAGGCGGAGCGGCTAAGATGATAGCGCATAAAAAGTCGCCATATTTAAAATCTTTCATTATGCGGGTTTGAGTATGATATATGATCAGTATTACGGCACCTATTATAAAGCCTTCTATAAACCAGCTTTTAAAAAGAATAATAAGTCCTTCTACATACAGATTTTGCTTTGCAACCATGCCGTAGTGAGTGATTTGATGTAAAACTATGAGAGCTATCCAAGGCACAAGAACGTGAGCAATAAGATATGCATATTTTTTCATAACGCACCACCTTTATATATAAACATATAATGATATAACTGTACTTGTATTAATTATATCAATTCTATCCCCTCATAACAACCCTGCCAAAACTCTGCCTTTTATGCGATCTTTCATTACTCTATAAATACCCTTTATTTAATAGAGACATCATCGAAAAAAATGTTTCACTTTTAAAGCATTTTTTTAAACATTTTATAATTTAGTTTCTTACTCTATGAAGCATCTGTTCGTTACGACGAATTATAATAACGAAAAAAGGATGCTCCCGCATCCTTTCATTTTTCATATATATCTAAACTTGCGCTTACTTCTTTCATCCCTTCAAATGGTTCTTTTTCGCCAACTCCTACCAATGCCGTATAATCTTTAAAAACAACACTCATCCCGCAGCTTTCAAAAACATGGTCAGCAGTAACATATATCATTCTATCCTCTAGCTCCAAAGTCTCTATAATTTCGCCATCAATATATAGCTCTCCTCCAGGCTCCATTTTTGCTCCCGATATATAAAACTTTTCTTCTTCTTTTGCAAAAGTATATACAAAATTATAATGCCCACTCTTATATCTGGCTGCATCCATTTTCTTCAGTTCATAACCATCAGGTATGTAGTAAGGATACAGAAACTCCGGCAAAAACTCTGCTACCGCTTCTATATCTGCTATGTCATAAATCGTCATAGTCATTTCATCTTCTGCGATCACTACAGAATCATTGTTGGCGTAGAACAGCTTTTCTATTTCGAACTTCATTTCTGCTCCCCTGTAGCTGCCGCTCCACACCACCATAATGCTTGAAATCACAAGGATCACTATTGCTATGGCTATAACTATGCCTATCTTTTTCCATTTTGTACCTGATTTTATAACCATTAAATTTTCACCAATCTATTCTTTGGAAGTATATACGTCAATATTTCTGCATATTTCCAAATTTTCTTCTGCAGAAGTGTCTCCTGTTACTTCTATTTCTTCGTCAGGATCATATGAGATATGTATACGAAGTTCTTCTCCGGATACACCGGTATATGTGTACTCCATACAACGAGAACCATCGCCTTTTTTTGAAACCATCAGACCTGAGAATTTGAAACCTTCAGGTATATAATAAGGATACATAAGCTCCGGCAGAAAAGCTTTAGCTTTTTCTATATCCTTTTCATCGTTTAATGTCAATATGCTTTCCTGTTCTTCAAGGCTTATCTCACTCTGCTCAGTTGTAAACACTCCATTAGAAAGTTTGTTCATCACTTTTTCTATACCGGATTTGGATGCAGATGCAGAACCGCTGTCTATCCATAAAGCAATGCCGCTTGAAGCAACAAGTATGGCTAAAACAAATACCGCCGCTTTTGCGAAGCGTTTCCATGCTGGGGTTTTATTCTTATTCTCTTCCATAAAAGAAAGCTCCGGTTTCGGGATCTCTATTCCCTGTTTTTCAAGGTAGATGTCATAGGCGTCTTTTAATTCTGTTCTTGTCTGAATGTCTCGTTCTTCATTATTCACCCTGCGCACCTCCTTCTAAAGAAAAATAAATTTCTTTTAGTCTCTTCAATCCTCTATGAATATGTACTCTGATGGTGTTATAGTTTATATCCATCACTTGGGACAGCTCTTTTTCCGACATCTCTCCCTGAGACCAAAGAATAAGTACTTCTCTATATTTGATCGGGAGCTCTTCCATCGCTCTTGCAAGCAGAGCCTTCTCTTCTTCCATTGTCAGTTTCTCAAAAAATGTCTCTTCTGGATCGTCATGAAATTCTAAATCTAAACCTTTATCCGATATCGCATTGTACTCTTTATACCATTTCCTTGTATCTCTAAAATGATGTTTGATTTCATTTCTCGCGATCTCAAATACCCATGCTTTTGTTTTTTTTCTGTCCCGAAGTTGAGACAAATGTGTCCATGCCTTTTCTATAGTCCCCTGTGCTATATCTTCTGCAGCATGATCATTTTTGGTCATTGCAAGAGCGTATTTAAATATTGCTTCATAATGAATTAATATTTTTTCTTCAAAAAAACTTCTATCTTTTCCCGCAAACACAATATTCTCTCCTTATGTGAAACTCTCCACAAACCACTCTGTCATGTCCTGCAAGGTCTTTTAGGATGCGGATGTTTGAAAATGCGGCGCGGTGAAGCAGGGCGGAGACGTCTTGTCCCTGGTCGTGGCCGATCTCTAAAAGCAGGCTTCCGCCCGGCTTCAGGCGGCGGGCTGTTTCGGGAACTATCCTGCGGTAGAAGTCAAGCCCGTCGGGTCCTCCGTCGAGGGCCAGCGCCGGCTCGTGATCCTTCACGTCAGTCATAAGTTCGTTTATCACGTCTTTTCGTATATAGGGCGGATTGCTTGCGATAAGGTCGAATTTTTCTTCCTCAGATATCGCCTCAAAGAGATCTCCCTGTGCAAAGCTTAGCCTTTCATTTACTTCATTTAATTCAGCATTGCTCTTAGCTACTGCAAGAGCCTCCGGACTTATATCCGCTCCTATTCCTTTTGAATCAGAGACATAATAAGCCAGGCTCACTGCTATGGCACCGCTGCCGGTGCACATGTCCAGAAAGCTTTTTTCTTCTTTCTTCTTTAATATTTCTATTCCTTCTTCCACCAAGATCTCCGTATCCGGTCTTGGTATCAGCACAGCCTCACAGACTTTAAATGTCAGGCCCATGAATTCTTTTTCCCCGGTAATATAAGAAACGGGCTTCCCTGAAGCCCGCTCGTTTATCGTTCTGAAAAATTCATCATTCTCCTCTTGGGAGAGCTGATAAGAAGGCTCCATTATCAAAAAAGTTCTGTCTTTTTTCAAAATATGCATCAGCAGCACTTCGGCATCCAGTCGGCTGCCCTCGATCCCTCTGCTTTCCAGGATAACTGCTGCAGTGCTCAGAGCTTCTCTCATCTTCATTTTTTCTCTTCTCCTTTTTCAGGAACTATATTAAAATGTTTTTTCGGTTTGTATTCACCTTTTACTGTACGTATTTCTGTATTCTCTTCGTCGCTCTTGTCCGGATCGTATTCCATAGATACCTTCATAGAGCAGATCGCGATCTCAAGCTGATCGTCCTCAGGCTCATTTGTAGTGAGCTTCTGAAGCATTATTCCCGGATAGCTGAGGATCTTCACTATAGTGGAATCGCTTCTGCCCGCAAGCTGAAGCACTTCGTATGATATCCCTGCTATAACAGGCAGCAGAAACAGTCTGGTAGTTATTCTCCAGAACAGGTTAGGCCAGCCCAGGAATGAGAAGGTGAGCAGCGCAATGATCATTACGAATACGAGAAAACTTGTTCCGCATCTTGGGTGTAGTGTCGGGAACTGTCTGCAGTTTTCAACTGTAAGCTCCAGCCCGCTTTCATAGCAGTGTATGGTCTTATGCTCCGCTCCATGATACTGGAACACCCGCTTTATATCCTCCATCTTCGAAATGGCGACAACATAAAGCACGAATATGGCTATTCTCAAAAGCCCTTCTATGAGGTTGAGTATAACAGCGTTTTCTGTAATGTGTTTTGCCCAGTTTACCGCAACGGTAGGCAGGATGATGAACACACCTATGGTGAACACCAGAGATATTACTACGGAAGAATAGATCATG
>JAFXHN010000062.1 GCA_017536365.1 Bacillota bacterium
GGTGGAGAATGTGGCCTCATGTTTGGTCAAACCAGAACTATGCTCCAGGGGTTGTTCATTGCTCCTAAAACTGTAAATGGAGCTGTAAAGGGCGCTATCCTTTGTGCTAAGGCATTCGAACTTCTGGGTTATGATGTTTGTCCGCAGGTCGACGATATCAGAAGCGATATCATACAGGCTGTAAAGCTAGGATCACCCGAAGGTGTCATAGCCTTCTGCAAAGGTATCCAAGAAGATGCTCCGGTAGACTCTCATGTTTCTCCTGAACCATGGGCTATGCCGGGATATGATGATCCTGTGATCATGGCGGCAGGCGCCTTTGTTCAGGGGTCTTCCATCGAACTTTCAGCAGATGCTCCTATCCGTGAACCTTATGTGGTTTACTTCCAAGGAGGACTTACTTATGAGCACTCAAAGTTCGGTGTCATCAAGGCTCTTCAGGAGCTTTACGACCAGAAAATCATCACTTTATAAGAAATATTTTGTGTTGTGAAGAGGGAGTATACGCCTGTGAATAAGGAAAAGAAGGACAAGCTGCGAAAAAGATATAAAACGATCAGTGCGATACTGAAATTATTGTTGCTGTTATTTATTTTGATAGGTTTGCCTCTATATATCTACTTCTTTCAGCATGATATAATAGATCAATTCTCAAGCCTCGAACAAGTCGAGGCTTTCTTTGAAGAATATAAAACAGAAAGTATTTTTGTATATCTGGGTCTACAGATCCTACAAATAATCATCTGTATTCTTCCGGGACAAGGTCTGCAGTTTGCTGCAGGATATATGTATGGATTTTGGATGGGATATGTGTGGTCGTTGATCGGTGCATTCATAGGAACTGTAATAACATATTAAATAGCCAAGATCCTCGGACATGATGCCATGCACATGATATTTGGTGAAGATCGAATACAGGAATTGCTTGTAAAATTCAACGGCAAGAAGGCCATGATCCTTGTATTCTTGTTTTATTTGATCCCGGGACTACCTAAAGACTTATGCAGTTATGTTGCAGGGCTTTCAGAAATGAAACAGAAACCTTTCCTCATAATCTCACTCGTTGGTCGAAGCCCTGCTATGATGGGTAGTCTTCTTATAGGCAGACTTGTCAACACTGGCGGATATACATGGGCCATAATCATTGCTGCTTCGGCTGTGATTTTGTTCATTCTTGGTGTTATACTTAGAAAACACTTGCTTGACTGGATCGATAAAGCCTACGATAAATTGATTGAATTATAGTATTGGGAGGATAAAATGCTTACTCTGGATAAAATATATCACGCAAGATTCGTGCTTAAAAATGTAGCAAGAAACACAGACTTGATCAAAGCGACCAAGCTTTCCGACAAGTGTGAGCTTTATCTAAAAACAGAAAATCTTCAGGAAACAGGAAGCTTTAAGCTCAGAGGCGCTTATTATAAAATAAGCCAGCTGAGTGAAGAGGAAAAGGCACACGGTATCGTTGCAAGCAGTGCAGGAAATCACGCTCAAGGCGTTGCTATGGCTGCATCACAGAGCGGCATCAAGTCTACTATCTGTATGCCGGATGGTGCTCCGCTCAGCAAGGTTGAAGCTACTAAACAGCTCGGTGCAGAAGTATGTCTGGTTAACGGTGTATATGATGATGCATATGCGAAAGCACTTCAGATACAGGAAGA
>JAFXHN010000063.1 GCA_017536365.1 Bacillota bacterium
AAGGGCAAAGGCGTATTGACTGAAGCAGATGTAAATGAGGCACTGCGAGAAGTCAGACTGGCTCTTCTTGAAGCAGACGTAAGTCTGGAAGTCGTTAAACAGTTTGTTGGTGCTGTAAGAGAAAAAGCTCTCGGACAGGAAGTTCTTGAAAGTCTCACACCGGCTCAGCAGATCGTTAAGATAGTAAATGAAGAACTCACTCAGATAATGGGTGGAGAAGTAAGCAAACTTACTTATTCACCGACAGGATTCACAACTATCCTCATGGCGGGTCTTCAGGGTACAGGTAAGACAACTACCTGCGGAAAACTTGCTCTGCACCTTAAAAAAGAAGGCAAAAAGCCAATGATGGCAGCCTGCGACGTTTACAGACCTGCGGCGGTAGATCAGCTCAAGATAGTCGGTGAAAAAATAGGTGTGCCTGTGTTCACTCTTCCTGACTGCAAAGAGCCGGAAAAGATAGCAGCAGCAGCAAAAAGAGAGGCTGAAATAAAAGGATACAATATCCTTATCGTGGATACATCCGGCCGTCTTCACGTAGATGAAGATCTGATGGATGAGATCGTAAGGATCAAAGATGCGGTAAATCCTCATGAAATACTGTTGGTAGTAGACTCTATGACAGGTCAGGACGCAGTAAATGCGGCTAAAAGTTTCAATGAAAGACTTGAGATCAACGGTATCGTAATGACAAAGATGGATGGCGACACCAGAGGCGGTGCGGCACTGTCTGTTAAACAGGTCACAGGAAAACCGATCAAATTTATCGGTGCGGGAGAAAAATCCGAAGCTCTCGAGGTGTTCTATCCTGAGAGAATGGCATCGAGAATACTGGGAATGGGAGATATGCTCTCTCTCATAGAACAGGCTGAAAAAACTTTTGACAAGGAAAAGGTAGAAAAGCTCGAAAAGAAAATGAAAAAGAGCCAGGCCCTTGACCTTGAAGACTTCCTCGATCAGATCCAGCAGGTCAAACGTATGGACAACTGGAACAATATGCTGAAAATGATACCGGGAGTCAAACAGAAGGATATCGACAAAGTGGATATGGACAATACGAACAGAGAAATGAAACGTATGGAAGCTATAATCCAGTCCATGACACCGCAGGAAAGAAGAAATCCTGAGATCATCAACGGAAGTCGAAGAAAGAGGATCGCTGACGGCTGCGGACTTACGGTAACAGACGTAAACGCGCTGCTTAAGAGATTCGACGACACCAAGAAGATGATGAGACAGTATGGTTTCGGTCCTAAACCGGGTGCAAAAAACAAGCCGCAGCAGCCAAAGATGCAGAACGGCAAACCGGTGAAAAAAGAAAGACATAAGAAACAGAAAAAGAAGAAGTAGGTAAGAATGAGGGATACCCTCTTCAAATATTAAATTTATGAATTATAATACGGAGGTATAACAATGGCAGTTAAAATCAGATTAAGAAGAATGGGCGCAAAGAAAAAACCTTTCTATAGAGTAGTAGTAGCAGACTCTCGTTCACCAAGAGACGGAAGATGCATCGAAGAAATCGGTTATTTCAATCCTGTAGCAGATCCTGAAGTTCTCAAGATCAATGTTGAAGCAGCTCAGAAATGGATCGCAAACGGCGCACAGCCTACAGATACTGCAAAAGCTCTTTTAAAGAAAGCAGGCGTTTACGAAGCTAAAGCTGAATAACATTTACAGGAGACGATAGACTATGGTTGAATTAGTGGAAGCTATTGCTAAGTCTTTAGTAGATCATCCTGACCAGGTCAGTGTAACTCAGACTGAAAACAATCAGACTTTAGTTCTGGAACTCAGGGTAGCACCTGAAGATATGGGTAAGGTGATTGGAAAGCAAGGCAGGATTGCAAAGGCAATCAGAGTTGTAGTTAAAGCAGCAGCAACCAAGATGAATAAGAGAGTTGTTGTTGAAATCGCTCAATAATAGCAGGGGCCGTTTAAGCGGCCCTTTTTTGTAATTTTAAGTTGAGGGAAGTATTATGTTAAAGAGATTTAAACTTGGACAGATCGTTAATGCGGTTGGTCTTAAAGGGGAAAGTAAGGTATATCCCTATACGGATTATAAAGAACGTTTTGAAGAACTGGACAGTTTGTATATAGAAAACACTGTATATAAGATCGAAAAGGTCAGATATATGGGAGAAATGGCTATAGTTAAATTTGCAGGAGTTTCGGATAGAAACGCAGCGGAGGCTCTTAAGGGAAAATATCTTTATATAGATAGAGAAAATGCAAGAGAACTGGGAGAAGATGAGTACTTCGTACCTGATTTGATCGGACTTCAGGTAAAGGATGAGGCCGGAGAGAATATCGGAGAACTATGTGACGTTATTCAGAACTCCGCTCAGGATGTTTATGAGATCAAGATGCCTGATGGAAAGACATTTATGATACCTGCGGTAGGGGAATTTATCCTTAAGGTAGATATGGATAACAGAGAAATGGTCGTAAGACTGATAGAAGGAATGATAGATTAATGAAGATCGATGTTTTTACACTTTTTCCTGAAATGTTTGGGCCTGTAGTTACAGACAGCATATTAGGCAGAGCCAATGAAAGCGGTCTGGTAGAAGTTAAGGTCCACAATATCAGAGATTATACAACAGACAAACACAACAAAACCGACGATTATCCTTTTGGCGGCGGCGCAGGTATGGTAATGTACGCTGAGCCTATCTCCGCAGCTCTTGAAGCTAACGGAGCTGAAGGGAAGAAGATAATATATATGTCTCCGAGGGGAAAAGTCCTTACTCATGAAAAGGTGCTGGAGCTTGCTTCAGGGGAAGATCTGGTCATCCTCTGCGGACATTATGAAGGGGTAGATGAGAGAGCTCTTGAATACTGGAACATGGAAGAGATATCCATAGGGGACTATATCCTTACCGGCGGAGAACTCCCTGCCATGGTGCTGATAGATTCTGTCGCCAGATTTATCCCGGGCGTTCTGGGAAACAGTGAAGCTCATTCAGAGGAGTCTATCTGCAGCGGACTTATAGAATATCCTCAGTATACAAAACCGAGAGAATGGAGAGATATGCCTGTTCCGGAAGTACTTCTGAGCGGTCATCATGAGAATATCCATTTATGGCAGCTTGAGAATTCCCTCAGACTGACAAAGGAAAGAAGGCCTGACCTGTTTGAGGCATATATAAAAGAAAGATCCTCCGCTCTTTCAAAAAAAGAGAAGAAGATCCTTGATAAAATTTTAAATGAGTGGGAATAAATCCCGCACCTATTTGACAGAATTAAGAACCCGAAAACCCTTGCAAATCAAGGGTTTTCGGGTTTCTCATTTTACGGAACAATCTTGACTTTGCGGAACATTTGCGGTATCTTTGGGGTATGATTTGCGGAACGATTTCAGCAAAGGAGGATTTGGCTATGAAATATACAACTGTAAATGTTCAGCAACTAACCAACCGAAAAGGCAAACCTTGGCAGGCAAGAGCAAAATATAAAGATGTGTATGGCAAGTGGAAAGAAGTAAGTAAAATGCTTCCCGAAGCAAAAGGCAAGAAAGAAGCTATGCGAATAGCTAAAGAATGGTTAGACCAATTAAATGCCGAAGCTGATTTGATGCCAAATGCAGGAAAGGCAAAGACAGTAGATGAAATCTATAAGGAATATCTGCTTCACCAAGTATCAACAGGAGAAATAGAAAGAAGCACCTATAGCAATACCCTGTATTCTTATAGCAAGTATATTAAGCCTTATTTGGGTGACTATGTTTTTGCAACTGTTGATAAGACTGTATTAAGTGGTTGGCTTACTAAGTTATATCAAGCAGGCTATTCGCAGAATACAATACATACTACTTATGCACGATTGAAAAAAGTATATAATTACTACTACAACAATGGAGAACTATTAAAAGACCCATTCAAAGGTGTAAAGATGCCTAAAAAGGGAGAAGCAAAGGTTACTCACTTGAACAATGAACAAATGGATAATGTATTATCCGCTGTCTATTTGGATTTTGAACCACAAGACCCAATGTATGTAGGAATACTATTGGCTTTCTATGCAGGATTAAGGCGTGGTGAAATTTGCGGCTTACGATGGAATGATATTGATTTTTATAGACACACAATTACTATTAGGTCTGCCGTTGGTGTAAGTAATGGAATTAGTGGTGATTATACGAAGAACCCAAAGAATAAGAGTTCCAATAGAACATTCCCAATGTTGCCACAGTTAGAAGAAGCATTGAAACAAAGAAAAGTATTGCTTAACCCGCTCGATAGTTGGTATGTAATTGGTGAGCAAGAGTAGTTTATGCGACCTCAGCAGTATAACCGCCTGTTTAGTGAGTTTGTAGAAAGAAATAGTTTAGTTGATGCC
>JAFXHN010000005.1 GCA_017536365.1 Bacillota bacterium
ATGTAGGCCTTCCTGAAATAGATGAAGTGGAAATGATGAGGACTGCTGTAAAAGAGATACAGGCTGTTACGGATCTTCCTCTTCAAATAGACACCTCTGATGCAGAGGCAATGGAAGCCGGAATGAGATCATACAACGGAAAGCCGTTGGTGAATTCTGTGAACGGCAAAGAAAAAGTGATGAGAGAGATCTTCCCGCTTGTAAAGAAATACGGCGGAACTGTTATAGCTTTGACTATAGGAGAGGACGGCATCCCTGAAACTGCGGAAGGCAGACTGGAGATAGCGCTTAATATAGTTAAAAAAGCTGAAGAATACGGTATTGACAAAAAAGATATCATAGTGGATCCTCTTGCAATGACTATTTCTTCAGATCAGAGAAGTGCAAGAGTGGCGCTGGAAGTGGTCAAGAAATTGAAGGAAATGGGTATAAAGACCAGCATGGGCGTATCAAATATTTCTTTCGGACTTCCGAAGAGAGATTTGATAAATTCAACTTTCTTTGCAAATGCTCTCGAACAAGGTATGAACTGTGCTATTATGAATCCTTTCTCTGTTTCTATGATGGATGTATATCATGCTTTCAGAGCGTTGAACGGTTATGATAAAAACTGCATGGAATACATCAAATACGCAGAGGAGAGGTCTGATATTGTACAGGCTTCCGGGGCAAAACCTGCGGAAGTAAGACCGGAGTGCGGAAAAGGAAACAGTGACGGTCTGAAATACTGTATTATAAAAGGCATGAAAGACAAGGCGGTCAAGGCTGCAGAGGCTATGCTGCTGTCCGCAGGTCCTCTTGATGTGATCAATGATCATATCGTACCTGCATTAGATGAAGTGGGTAAGGATTTTGAAGAAAAAAGAGCATATCTTCCACAGCTGCTTTTGAGTGCCGAGGCTGCTTCTGCGGCATTTGAGGTCGTCAAGGCTAAACTTCCTAAAATCGAAGATGGCGGCGGCAAGGACGTTATCCTTGCAACTGTAAAAGGAGATATTCATGATATAGGGAAAAATATAGTTAAAGTCCTGCTTCAAAGCTATGGCTTTAATGTGATAGATTTGGGGAAAGACGTTTCTCCTGAAACGATAAGAGACTGTGCGCTGGAAATAAAATGCAGTCTTGTGGGTCTCAGCGCATTAATGACTACCACGGTTCCGGCAATGGAAGAAACGATAAAAGCAATTAGAGCTACCGGAGAAGATATTAAGGTAATGGTAGGCGGAGCGGTACTAAGCGCTGACTATGCAGAAATGATAGGAGCGGACTGGTATTCTCCGGACGGTATGGATGCTGTAAAATATGCAGAAAGACACTACAAAGGTGCGGAGGGATCTGTTTGATGAACCAGAAACATTATGAAGATTATTTGAAGATCTTAAAAGAAGAACTTGTGCCGGCTATGGGCTGTACGGAGCCTATAGCTATAGCGTATGCTGCTGCAGTGGCAAGAAAAGAACTTGGCAGTCTTCCGGACAGAGTGGAGATACAGGTGAGCGGCAACATAATTAAAAACGTGAAAAGCGTTATAGTTCCAAATACCGGAGGACTTAGAGGGATAGAAGCGGCTGCGGCTGCCGGCATCGTCGTTGGGGATCCGGAACTGGAGCTCAGAGTTATCGCTGAAGTAGAAGAAAAAGAAAAGCAGAAGATCTATGATTTTATCAACAGCGTGCCTATTTCTGTGGAGTTCGCAGACAATGGTAATATTTTTGATATAATGGTAACTCTTTATGCAAAAGAAGAGTCCTCATATATACGTATCTGCGGTTTCCACACTAATATTGTTGAAATACGTAAGAATGACAAAGTTTTATTCTTTAAAGAAGTGGATGATGAGGGATCTCAGGAGAACACTGACAGAAGTTTTATTACTGTTGAAGAGATAATAGAATTTGCAGATACCGTAAAGATCGAAGATGTTAAAGAACTTCTGGATTTTCAGATAAAGTGCAATATGGAGATCGCAGAAGAGGGCCTCAGAGGGGATTACGGTGCAAACATAGGCAAAACTCTCTTAACTATGTATGGAGAGGACGACATAAAAGTCAGAGCTAAAGCTAAAGCTGCCGCAGGCTCTGATGCAAGGATGAACGGATGTGAAATGCCGGTAGTGATAAACTCGGGAAGCGGAAACCAGGGGATCACTGCTTCGGTCCCTGTAATAGAATATGCTGCAGAGCTTGGGGTTTCGGAAGAGATGAAATACAGGGCCTTGGTAGTATCAAATCTTGTTACCATACATCTGAAGTCCGGCATAGGAAGACTTTCCGCTTACTGCGGTGCTGTAAGTGCAGGATGCGGAAGCGGTGCAGGGATCTGTTATCTCTACGGCGGCAGATTCAGAGACATAGCTCACACCATAGTTAATTCTCTTGCTATAAATTCTGGTATAATCTGTGACGGAGCCAAAGCTTCCTGCGCGGCTAAGATCGCCAGCGCTGTAGATGCCGGGATCTTAGGCTATCATATGTTCAAAGAAGGGCAGCAGTTCTACGGCGGAGACGGCATTGTTAAGAAAGGCGTGGAAAATACTATAGTAAGTGTAGGGAAACTGGCAAAGGACGGTATGGCGGAAACGGACAAAGAAATACTCAGGATAATGCTGTCATAATTTTGGTACTTGCGCAGATCGTTTAAAATGATAGAATAAAGGATAGATATGTCGATATGAAAGGAGGGGTAAGATGAAAAAAGAGTTAGCTTTAGTCATGGCTATAGTTATGATGTTTTCGTTCTGCCTTTCCGGATGCAATGACGGCACTGAAGCAAACGTTCCTGATGATAATAATAATGTGATATCTGCAGACGATCCTTTGAATAATGAAGATATTCAGAATAATGAAGGACCTGAGGACGGGAATGTGACAGATGAAAAGGATGATCCAAAAAATGACGAGCAGAATACTGAGAGCAAAGATCCAAACAAGCCTGACAACAGCACGGTGACAAAGCCGGAAGAAGAGGATCCTCCTGTCCAACCTCCTGTTGTTGACAGGATGAACTGGCCTTCAAATGAGTATACTGCACTTGTGCCGAAACCTTCTGCGGGAATTGTCAAAAAGACCGATATCCAGAACGGTATATTTTGTCTGCTTTTAACGGGGGCAGATATGGTGGATGCAAAGGCATATGCCGGAAGCTTGATCAATTCAGGTTTCACAAATGATGTAACTGAAACTATTGAAGACGGATCATATCTTTTTGGAGGCGGAAATTCAAAAGGCTCTTTTGTTGTGGTAAGTTATCAGTCTGGTCAGTTTATTATTGGCATTGAACCTTAATTATTGATGCTTTGACGTACGTTTTACGTGCGTCTTTTTGTTTGGAAATTGTCTGAATATTTCAAATACAAAAATTATTTATATTAAAAAAAATATGTATATGGTAAAATATAACTAACATATACGAATGAAACGGAGGGGCGGATATGGCATTTAAGGATAAGCTTGGAGCGATAGCCAAAACTGCGGCGGATAAAACCGGAGATGTGGTCGAAACCACAAAACTTAACATCAAGGTCAATGAAGAAAAAGGAAAAATAAAAGATCTGATGTCAGAAGTGGGACAGTATTATTATGAAAAATTTCGTTCCGGAGAAGAACTTCCGGTAGAAGTAGTGGATCTTTTCTGTAAAGTTAAGGATTCGGAAGCTGCAATAGAGGAGATGCAGGAACAGATAAGAACGGTCAAAAATAAATAAAAATATATTCTTTTACACCCGAAAGGAGACGCTTATGAGTGAAAAATGTTTCAGCGATTTTGTTAGAGAGCATTTAAACGTAGGTCATGAAATGCTCTATTTAACAAGAGAAGATGTTAAGAGTCTTAACATCCCAAAAGAAGTGCTTTATGAGCAAATGGAGAAAGCATTGTCCATGTACAGTGCAGGAAGCACTCAGATGCCTGCAAAATCCCATGTATTTCCTGATACACATTCAGTATACATCGGAATGCCTGCACTGATCCCTGAAATGGAATCGGCAGGGGTAAAATGGGTAGGAGCTTACAATCACAATATGAGAGATTACGGTCTGCCTGCACTTTGTGCGCATCTTCTCGTAAGTGATTATAAGACAGGATGGCCTATCGCATGTATGGACGGCGTACATATAATGGAAACAAGAACACCTGCTATCGCAATGGTGGCAGCAAGATATCTTGCCAGAAAAGATGCTGAAGTATTCGGAATGATCGGTCTCGGAAGAGAAGGAAGAAACCATTTCCCTGTTGTTAAAGACGGTATGCCTAATCTTAAAAAAGTCTTGGTTTGGGACGTATCAGAAGCTGCAATGGACAAAGCTATCGCTGATTTCCAGGATATCGTTCCTGTTCCAATGGAAAAAGCTGAATCTCTTGAGTATATTGTAAGAAATTCAGATGTGCTTGCTTCAGCTACATTCTTCAGCACAGATCCAAAGCCTACTATCAAAGATGAATGGGTGCCAAAAGGACAGACTATCATAGTAACTGACCTTCACTCACAGTTCCACCCTGACACTATCAACAGAGCTGCTCTGTATGTAGTAGACAGCAAGGATCAGCAGGAACACCTCGTTGAAGCAGGATATTTCTACGGAACTATTCCTGAACCTCACTGTGAACTGGGAGATATCACCTCCGGAAATCATCCTGCAAGAACAAACGATGATGATATCATCGTTGCAAATCCAAGCGGAATGGCAGTAGATGATTTTGCAGTGTCACCTATCGTTATCAAAATGGCTCTTGAAAAGGGCGTAGGAAGGATCCTTCCTTTATAAATTACGAAATACAAAGAGACGATGCTGAAAAAGCATCGTCTTTTTTTATGATTCCTCAGGCGCGTCAACTTATGTTAAAAAATAGGTTGACGATATAGGCTTAGACTATATAATAAACGGAGGAGGAATCAAAATGAGTATTAAAGAAAGTTTACTGGAATTATTTGAAAATAACAGAGGAAGATTCGTTTCCGGGAATGAGATCGCAGAAGAGTTCGATGTGAGCCGCACAGCTGTATGGAAAACAGTGAAAAGCCTTATAAATGACGGACACAGAATAGAGGCTGCCGGCAGTAAGGGATACAGGATGCTGCAGGCAAACGAGGTTATGAGCAAATCAGGCATAGTTAAATATCTTCAAGGCGGCAAGGAGAGGTTCTGCTTTGAGATTTACGATACTGTGGGATCCACTAATGATGTTTTAAAAGAAAAAGCATTGACAGGAGCTGAAGAAGGAACTGTGGTGATAGCTTCTGCACAGACGCAAGGTAAGGGGAGGATGGGAAGGCCTTTTTTATCCCCTGATGGGACCGGAGTGTATTTCAGTGTTTTACTTAGACCCAAACTGCCTTTGGAGGAAGTCACCTTGATCACTGCAGCTGCGGCGGTGGCGGTTTGCAGAGCGGTAGACAGGATAGCTGAGGTGGGAGCCGGAATAAAATGGGTCAATGATATTTTCGTTGACGGTAAAAAATGTGCAGGGATATTGACGGAGGCCTCTTTTGGAGGGGAGTCGGGAGCCTTAGACTATGTTGTTCTCGGCATAGGATCAAACCTGTATGCACCGGAAGAAGGATTTCCGAAAGAAATCGCGGACACTGCAGGCGCATTTTTCAAAACAGAAGTTGAAGACTGCAGAAACAGGATAATAGCTTTTATCCTGGAAGAATTTTTTTACATATATGATGATTTTAAAAACAAGGATTTTGTAAAGGAATATATAAAAAGAAGCATAGTGATGGGGAAAGAAATTCTGATAACAGGCCCCGGCGGAAAACAGCGTTTCGCAGAAGTTATGGGTATAGATCCTTACTGCAGGCTTGAGGTCATGATGGAAGATGGTTCTGTAGAGTTTCTCAATTCGGGAGAGATCAGCATTAGGACAGCAAGGTAAAGAAAGGATCGGCATGAACAGGATAGGAAAATCTGCGGGTATGATCTATCCGCCTATGTTTGCCGTGCTGATAGCTGTCTGCTCTTGGATAAATATCCCGTCGGTCGTGCCCTTTACGATGCAGACCTTTGGGGTGATCCTTACCCTTATAATGATAGGCGGCAGGAGGGGAACTGTTTCTTTGGCACTGTATTTGTTTATGGGGATGATAGGCCTTCCGGTATTTCATGGCTTTTCCTCGGGCCCCGGAGTGATAATGAGCAGTACAGGCGGATATTTACTGGGCTTTATATTTATGGGACTGATATACTGGATACTGACTTATATAGGGAAAGAGCAATATTGGAGCAGGATAGCGGGCATAATTCTGGGGATGTCTGCCTGCTACGCGATGGGTACCGTCTGGTTTATGGTTTGGTATACCGGAGGAAACGGTATGGCAGATGCGGCGGTGGCTTTGAGTATATGTGTCGTGCCGTTTATTATACCGGATATAATAAAAACCGTATTAGCATTTTGGACAGCAAAGAAAATAGAAAGACATACAGGCAAACTGTACTGATAAAATATCGCAATTTTGTATATTTTAACAAATGCACAAATGCATTATTATATATAATCGAATGACAATAAATTTAGGAATAAGAATTCTGTGATTACAGAGGAGAAGAGAAATGTACAAGTTAGACGAAAGATTAGCTAAACTCAGACCGCCGGTATCAAAACCAAACGAATGCAAGATCAGACTGGATGCAAATGAATCTTACAAAAATTTGCCGGATTATATGATCGAAGATATCAAAGAAATGATAGGGAATATGGAATTCAACCGTTATCCGGATCCTTTCTCCACAACTCTTTGTGAAGGTTTTGCAAATTACTACGGAGTGAAGCCGGAATACGTAACTGCAGGCAACGGCTCCGATGAGCTTATCAGTACCATCAATGCAAACTTTATAAACAAAGGAGAAAAAATGATAGTGGTTTCTCCTGACTTTGCTATGTATCAGTTTTATGGCGAGCTTAACGAAAAAGATATAATAAAGATCGAAAAAGATGAAGATTTCAGGATAGATATCGATGAGATGATAAATACATGCAGGGAGTCAGGAGCACGACTCATTTGTTTCTCAAACCCATGCAATCCTACATCGCTGGGAGTTCCCAGGGAAGAGGTTATAAGACTGGTCAAAAGCGTAGATGCTCTCGTGATACTTGACGAAGCATATATGGATTTCTGGGATAACAAACAGTCTCTGCTGGATGTAGTAGGAGACTTCGACAATCTGATCATTTTAAGGACTTGCTCAAAAGCTCTTGGACTGGCTGCAGTAAGGATCGGATTTGCTGTTGCTAATGAAACTCTGACAACAGTCATCAAATCCGTAAAAGCTCAGTTCAATATGAATACAGTGGCTCAGATAATAGGAACAGCTCTTTTCAAGTATCCGGATCACCTCGAAGAAAACACCAGAGAGATCATAGAAGCCAGAGATAAGCTTCAGGAAATGCTCATGGAAATGAATGACAAGACAGGCATTTTTGAAAAGGTATACGAAAGCAATAACAATTTTGTTATGGTCAAGACAGCAAATGCAGATATCATTTGTCAGAAGCTGAGAGAAAGGTCTATTTCCGTTGCTAATCATCATACCTTTATAAGGATAACCGTCGGAAGAGACTGGGAAAATGAAGCAGTTGTAAAGGCTTTGGAAGAGATCTCCGAAGAACTCAAAGCTTAAAATTTCAACAACATAAAAAACATATCAATAAAAGTATAAAAAATGACCCGCGGGTCATTTTTTTGTTGACATGTATCATACTCATAGTTAGAATGAAACTGTCGACCGACGGGTCGATAAATTGTTATCAATTAAGGGAGGCATGAAAAGCACTGATGGAAAATAAGGGTGAAGAATTCAGAAAGGAAGAGTTTCAGGAAACTCAGTCAGAAGGATTTAAGGATATAGAAGATATAGAAAATGAGGTTAAGGAAAAAAACAAAAACAGGATGGAAGAACTGGACCGCAAATTAGGAACAGGGAAACAGAGAAAGAAGAGGATCGCAGTCATAGCAGTGGCTGTGCTTTTTGTGCTTTTGATAGGGTATAGGATAGTTACGAACTTTGTGCTGGATGGCGAAGAAGCAGCAGAGCAAATAGTAAATGTAAAAACGGATGTTGTAAAGATGGGAGAGATATATCTTGAATCTCCGGTAACTGCAAAGATCCAGGCTCATGAGGAAGTTGCCATCGTACCTTTGGTGGCAGGGAAAGTAACCTCTGTAAATGTAAAGGTAGGAGATTATGTGACACAGGGAACAGTACTGTTTACTATAGATGATACGCAGATGCAGAGCTCTCTTGTTCAGGCGAGAGAAGGATATAATCTTGCAAAAGCAACTTATGAGAGGATGCAGGTCCTCTACAATGAAGGCGTTATTTCTCAGCAGGATTTTGAATCCGCGAGAACTCAATACATAACAGCGGAACAGGGATATAATACCGCAATGGAATCGGCTGCGTATTATACTGTTACTACACCTATAAGCGGTTATGTAACATCTATGAGCGTTACGGTAGGGGGCGTTGCGGGACAGCAGATGGCGGCATCCGTTGCTGATGATTCTAAACTGGTGATCAAGAATACAGTATCTGAAAGCCTTGCAGGTAAAATAAATGTGGGAGACAAGGTAGATGTTTATGTTTCATCTTTAGATAAGATCTTTGAAGGGACTGTTACGACAGCCTCAAAGATACCTTCTATAGGAACGGTGACATATCCTATAGAAATAGAATTGTCAGATCCGGGCGATGAACTTATGGCCGGAATGTTTGCTGAGATAAGGATAAAATCCGAACATATGGAATCTGCTTTGGTAGTGCCGTCTGAATCGGTAATTATAAAAAACGGAGAATCTGTGGTGGTAACATTAGACGGAACTATGCCTGTGTTCAATAAAGTTGTAACAGGCATCGATAATGGAGAGTACGTAGAAATAATTTCAGGCATAAAACAAGGCCAGACAATAGTTGTTTCAGGACAGCATTATGTTGTTGAGGGAGAAGAAGTCAGAATAGTAGAGTAAAAGGGGACGGAAAATGAATTTATCATCATTATCAATAAAAAGACCTGTGGCAACGATAATGCTGACATTGATGGTAGTTGTCCTGGGGATATATTCTATGATCAGTATGCCTAAAGATCTTATGCCTGAGATAGATATGCCTGTAGCTATGGTAATGACTACTTACGGAGGAGCTTCTCCTTCAGAAGTTGAATCTATGGTGACAGAACCTGTTGAACAGGCCTTGGCTTCGGTTGAAGATCTGGAGCAAATGATATCTTACTCTATGGAAAATATGTCCATAGTTGCTTTGAGCTTTAATATAGATACTGATATGAACTTTGCTTCTTTGAATATGAGAGAAGCTATATCTATGGTCTCGGAGTATCTTCCGGAAGATGCTTCTGAGCCTATGGTAATGAAACTGGATATGAATATGCTCCCGGTAATGCAGGTATATGTGTCATCGGATATGGAATTATCCAGACTTACATCAGTTATAGAAAATGACATACTGCCATACATAGAAAGAAGCTCGGGTGTAGCTTCTGTAAGTGTTATGGGCGGAGTTTCTGAAGAGATAGCCATCGAATTCAATCAGGAAAGTCTTGCAGGATATGGTTTGAACCTGGCTACTATATCTCAGATCCTCGCGGCGGAAAATATCAATCTGCCAAGCGGAGATGTACAGAAAGGGTCCAGTCAGATCATAGTAAGAACTATGGGCGAGTTCGATTCAGTCGAAGACATACAGAATCTGCCTGTTACCGTATCAGATTACAGCATAGTTAGACTGGGAGACATTGCCACTGTCACAAGACAGTATCAGGAACAGGAAAACCTCACAAGGATAGACGGAGAGACCGCTATAGGCATAATGATATCAAAACAGTCTGATGCCAATACTGTGGATGTATGCAATGACGTAGAAAAAGTACTTGAAGGACTCCAGGAAGATTATCCGGATATGAGTTTCAATATCGGTTATAACTCGGCGGATTATATAAATAATTCTATTTCATCGGTTGCGTCATCAGCACTTGCAGGGGCGCTGCTTGCGATAATCGTTGTGTTCCTGTTCCTTGCGAATATCAGGACTACTCTTGTAATTGCGGTTTCGATACCGACATCGCTTTTGGCAGCCTTTGCTATGATGAAGCTGCAGGGAATGACTCTGAACCTTATAACTCTGTGCGCGCTCACGTTAACAGTAGGTATGCTTGTAGATAACTCCATCGTAGTTTTGGAAAACATATTCAGGGTGCGTCAGGAGCATAAAGATGCTAAAGAAGCTGCGATGAAGGGCTCCAAAGAAGTATTTATGGCTGTTATAGCTTCCACTATAACAACTGTGCTGGTATTTCTGCCAATAGCTCTCAGCGGGGGTATCGCTTCGGTAATGTTCGATGACTTCTGCTTTACTATCATCATTGCCCTGCTGGCATCTTTGGTGGTCGCTCTTACGGTAGTTCCTATGTTTTCTTCAAAGCTTATGGAAGGGACTATACCTACCACATATCTTAGGGTAGGAGAAAAAAGATACAAATACAAATTCCTGCCTAAATTCACCGGGTTTATCGAAGATGTAAAAGATAAATACAGGGTGTATGTAAAAATCGTTTTAAATAAAAAGAAGAAGTTCGTAGTTGTCTGCACTGCTGTATTCGTGATGTCTATGAGTCTTGTTGCTATAGTTGGATGGGAACTGATGCCGTCTATGGACGAAGGTTCCATATCTATAACTATAGGAACTCCATACGGAACGGATCTTGAAGACAAGAATGAAATAATAGAAGAGGTAGAGGAATATATCCTGGGCCTGCCGGAAGTGGAACACGTTTCTATTTCCACAGGAGCACTGTCTGCCATGTCTACCGAAAACGGAGCAAACATAACGGTCCTTTTGAAAGATATGAGCGACAGAAAGAGAAGTACTGAAGAAGTGGCAATGGATATAAAGAAGGCTACTTCATATATTGCAGGGGCAGATATCGATGTAAGCGGAGCATCCAGCATGGAATCTATGTTTGCATCTCATGATATTTCCCTGACATTAATGGGCAAAGACGGAGAAATGCTGGAAGAGATCGGAAACGAGATCGCAGCTCAGGTGTCGGAGCTTGATTGTGTGGAACTGGCTGAAACAGATGTTACAGAAGGAAATCCTGAGATAAAGGTTATTATAGACAGAAATGCGGCAGCTAATTACGGTATCACCTCATATCAGCTTGCCAATGGCCTTTCGACCGCTCTTAACGGTACCAGCAGTACAGATGTGACAATAAACGGCGACGATATTTCTGTAAATCTGTCATTAAAAGATTCTTATTCTCAGTCTGTTGAAAATATGAAACAGATACTTATAACCGGCTCATACGGAACTGCTGTACCTGTAAGCCAGATCGCTCAGTTTGAATACGACAATTCACCTACAATGATCGGTCATTTCAACCAGAGCAATTATATTACTATAAATGTTGACACTTTAGGAAATGATTTAAGCAAAGCTGCCGATGAGGTCATGGAAGTGGTGGATGCATATCCGCTTCCTGAAGGATATTACTTCGAAAACGGCGGGCTCGAAGAGGAAATGATGGAAATGTTTGAAGACCTTTTCCTGGCACTTATCATTTCTATCTTGCTGGTATTCCTTGTGCTGGCAGCACAGTTTGAATCCATAGTAATGCCGTTTATCGTAGTTATGGCAATTCCGTTTGCTATGACAGGAGCATTCCTTGCGCTGTTTATAACAAACACAGCATTGTCTATGACGTCATTCCTGGGACTTATAGTTCTCGTAGGTATAGTAGTAAACAACTCCATCCTTCTTGTGGAGTTTATAAATCAGAATAAACTGACAATGGGAAGAGACGAGGCTCTTGTCCAGGCCGGGGTGATGAGGCTAAGGCCTATCCTGATGAGCTGCGGAACTACTGTTATAGGTATGATACCTCTGTCCCTTGGATTTGGCGAAGGCGGAGAACTGCTGGCACCTATGGGCATTTCCATCATAGGCGGGCTCATAGCCTCAACAGTTGTTACGTTGTTCCTTATCCCTGTGCTTTATGCTGTAATAGATGACAGAAAACTCAGGAAAGAAGAAAAGAAGAAGGCGAAAGCTGCTCGTATTGCATTGCTTGAAGAACAGTGGGCAAAGGAGGATGAGGATGATGACCTGTAAAGATTTGGATGATAAAGAAATAAAACAGGAAAAAGCAGATAAGCGTGAGCTCATTATGGATGCCGCTATGGAACTCTTCAGAGATAAAGGTTATGCAAACACTAGAATAATCGATATAGCCCAAAAGGCAGGTATAGGCAAAGGTACTGTGTATGCGTATTTTGAAAGCAAAGAGGATCTGATGATAAAGCTCATAAGAGAGATCGTTCAGACAGATTTTCAGCAGATGATAGTGACTTATAGAGTGGGTTCTGCCAGAGATAAGATCATCAAATATATTGAAGATACTGATAAAATGCTGGAAAAATACGGTATATATGCAACTATCTTCAGGGATCAGATCGTACTGGACAGCGATGTAAATTCTGATGAGGCTCTTGAACTTGTAGAGAATATAATTTCGGGACAGTATCAAAAGATGAGAAATATAATCGCTGAAGGGATAGATTCCGGAGAGATAAGAAATACCGATCTGGAACAGGCCACTGTTTATGCCATGACGGCTGTTGGGACTCACATGATAACAAAGCTTTCTGAAATGGATAACTGCTGCGTACCTCCGTTTTTGAAAACGGGAGAGCTTAAGGGACTTTCTGCAGAAGCTCTTGTAGACTTTATATTCAACGGTATCGGCAAGTAAAGGAGGGCGGAAATGAAGGATTCAAAAATGAAAAGATTTATCACGATATGTTTGTCCGCCGTTCTGGTGCTCTGCAGCGGGACTGCAGTGTTTGCGGAATCGAGTTTTTCAGATCTGAAAGATTCTCCATATGAAGAGGCTGTGGTATTTCTGGTGGATAACAGTGTTATCACCGGATACGAGGATGGCACCTTCAGACCGGACAACAGTATAACAAGAGCAGAAATCTGCGTGGCGATCTCAAAAGCTATGGCTCCGGGAGATAAAAAATATGCTTCTGCAAAGGACAACGGATTTCCGGACGTAGGCTCAAACTATGACTGGGCAAAGAAATATATAAATTACGCTTCTGCAATGGGAGCTGTAGATGGATATCCTGACGGCACCTTTAAACCTGCAGGAAACATCACATACAATGAGCTTTCCGCTATGATATTGAAGGCTATGGGATATAAAGCGGAAGATCTTTCAGGAGTTTGGCCTGACAATTTCAAATCAAAAGCTGTAGAGCTGGGACTCTATGATGATATCTTCAAAGAGCTTACAGCGGAACAGCAGGCAAGCTTCGATCATGAAGCAAAGGCAGGCAGAGGCGACTCTATGCTGATGATAAGGGAAGCTTTTGACAAGCTCAGAGAAATGGGAAAAAATGACATTCCTGCCGAAAGCATAACTTCAGATATACCTCCTTACTATGAAGGGGACTATGACTGGATAAGCGGAGATGAAGTGGAACTCTCTCTCGCAGATGCTGTGAAGATAATGCAGGAAGACGGATATATGGCGGAAATGGCGGATCTGAACAATCAGTCAGACAAAGCTATTGCAAACGGATATGCGGATTCGGACTTTTTTGACCTTGATTTTGA
>JAFXHN010000064.1 GCA_017536365.1 Bacillota bacterium
AAATTGGAATTTACAGAGCTGAGTTATACTACTGCTTGTAGTAACTTTTCATTCTTTTATGCCTTAGATAACCTGTTCCAATCAGCACTATACCTATCAACAGCAATCCTCCAAATAACAAAAGGTTAATATTTCCGTTAGTATATTGTCCCCAATTGCTGAAGTCTACTTGATAATAACTTCCTGTTGCACCGAACGAAATCATGTTAATAATATGGTTTGCACAGTAACATATAACGGCTGCTATACTTGTACATATTCCTGTTTTTATAAACGTATCAAATTTAAACGTACAGATATATGTACAAATAATAACCGGAACAAACCAGTAACATGCTATCAAAATTCCCTGACCTAACATAAACTGCTTCCACAGGCTAACGATTAGCAGTAATAATACAGTCAATACAAATGCCGCTGCAAATGCAACCACAAACCTATATTTTCTTATATCTGTTTTAGCCAGGATAATAGGTATAAATATTATACTATATCCAATCATTATACCAACACATGCTGTTGGGACCCAGTACACAGTTCCTGTATATATGGCACAAACCAGTAATAATAAAGAGATTGTTGCCAGGCTGGAAACAATAAACACCAGCAATTTATTTGCCTCAAAAAATGAAGTAAATGTCGGGAGAAAAGAGTAAGCGCACAGTAATGATGCAAATACAATGAAGAACCATGAAAGTGTACCGTTTACTGCAAGATTACAAATGAAGCAAATCACCAGAGTTACTGCGTATGATATTGTCGGTATCCAGAACCAGGTTCCGCTGATAATACGGAACTTGTGTGCTTCGTGTTTCATCTTTCTGGTTTCTGTATCTATCGATGCAGTAACCAGTTCATGTTCACTTATATCTAATGCACTGCAGATATCAGATATCATTGTAATGTCAGGATATGAAAGTCCTCTCTCCCATTTACTTATGGCCCATTCTGTCACATAAAGCAGTTCTGCCATTTCTTTTTGTGAATAATTTTTCTCAAGTCGCTTGCTTTTTATGAATGATCCGAATGTTTTCTTATCTATCATATAAGTCACCTCCGCATACTATTGTATTTATGCGGCTACTAATTCTCAATGGACTGTCAGTCCAGTCAGGTAAATTCAAATTTACCTATATTATATATCCTTATTACTACTATTTCTATGCCTTATCCCTGATACATTTCGCACCTGCAAAAAATTTTTTTCATTTCTTCACAAAGTCGGCTCATTTTCAAAATCGCATGTGCGCTCCTCCATTTTCCTCACGATTTCTCCAATTTCACCCCATTTTTCGTGCCTTCAAACGACCTCTGTGTACCTCTGTATACCTTTGAAAAGCAATTCTTAAAATCGCTGAAGCCGTTGAAAACACTGGGAACCGTTGAAAACAAAAGAACCTGAGCTTTTCACTCAGGTTCAAATTTTTGGCGGAGGACATGGGACTCGAACCCACGAGGCTGTTACACCCTACTCGCTTTCCAGGCGAGCTCCTTAGCCACTCGGTCAATCCTCCGCGTCTATTTCTAAATGTTATAATGAGTGCCTTTTTCAAGGCACTCATATAATATAGCAAAATTTGTAGTGTTATGCAAGTAAATCTTTGTGGTATTTACTTATTTCACACTCTCTTCTACAGCCTTGACCATTTCAGGAACTTCGATGACTCCTGTATGTCTTACCGGCTTGTTTTCAAGATCTTTCAGGCCTGCAGGGATTCTGACGCCTGTCTTGGCAGCCAGAGATTTCACGTATTCGAAGCCGTTCTTTTCTTCGCCCAGTCCGATGGACTTAGCTACGCTGTCTGCGAACTTGTATGCGCTGGCTGTTGATGCGATCAGTGTAGGTGTCTTATCGCCTGTTTCTGCCACGTAATCCCGGAACACTTTGTAAGCTACTGCTGTATGTGTATCCATCAGGTAACCGTTAGCTTCATACATTTCCCCGATAGTCTTATTAGTATCTTCGACTGATGCGTATCCGCCGTAGAAGTCTGCCAGACCTTCCTTGATCTTAGCGCTTACTTCGTATTTCTTCTCAGTTTCCAGAGCTTCCATCAGACCCTTGATCTCTGCTCCGTTATTTCCTGACAGGTGATAAAGCAGTCTTTCCAGATTGCTGGAGATAAGGATATCCATTGACGGTGAATTTGTCAGATAGAAATCTCTGTTGATATCATATACGCCTGTGTTGAAGAAGTCTGTCAGGACTTTGTTCTTGTTGGAAGCGCAGATCAGCTTGCCAACAGGGATGCCCATCTTGCCTGCGTAGTAAGCAGCCAGGATGTTTCCGAAGTTTCCTGTAGGAACTACGATGTTCACAGGTTCACCTGCCTTAACAACGCCTCTTTCAACCAGCTTAGCATAGCCGTAAACATAGTATGCTACCTGTGGTACGAGACGTCCGATGTTGATGGAGTTTGCTGATGAAAGCTTGCAGCCGAAGCCCGCCAGCTTTTCTGCGAAATCTCCGTCGTTGAATATTTTCTTCACGCCTGTCTGTGCATCGTCGAAGTTTCCTTCGATGGCGAATACGTGAGTATTTTCACCTTCCTGAGTGATCATCTGTCTTTCCTGAACTTCGCTCACGCCCTGGTTAGGGAAGAATACGATGATCTCTGTGCCCGGTACATCTGCAAAACCCTCAAGTGCCGCTTTGCCTGTGTCTCCTGATGTTGCAGTCAAGATGCAGATCTTCTTATCTTCTTTTTCTTTCTTCATAGCTTTAGTCAGAAGATATGGCAGGATGGAAAGAGCCATGTCTTTGAAAGCTGCAGTCTTGCCGTGGTAGAGTTCCAGGAAATGGGCTCCGCCCGCTTCTACGATAGGAACGATCTCGTCAGCTTCGAACTTGCTGTCATATGCACCTTCA
>JAFXHN010000065.1 GCA_017536365.1 Bacillota bacterium
GCGCCCATGCACGTGCTGATCGTACCGAAAAAGCATATCGCTTCCCTGGACGACTGCACCGAGGAGGACATCGAACTCCTGGGACGTATCGTCAGCAAAGTAAAGGATATCGCAAAAATCGCCGGAATCACCAACGGATACCGCCTGGTGTCCAATTGTGGGGAAGACGGGTTCCAGACCGTAGAGCACCTGCACTTCCATTTACTCGGCGGAAGACCCCTGCTCTGGCCTCCAGGCTGATGCAATTACGAATGATGTGAAAAACCATTTGCACTTTCGCAAAGGGTGTAGTATAATTGTTGAGTCGGCTTATAAACAATCAATGCAGGACATTGGACTGCAACGGAGGGAGGGAAAAAGAAGTAGATGGCACAGGTAATCGTTAGAGATAATGAATCTCTGGAAAGCGCACTGAAAAGATTTAAGAGATCTTGTGCAAGAGACGGCGTCATGTCCGAACTCAGAAAGAGAGAACATTACGAAAAACCCAGCGTAAAGAGAAAGAAAAAGTCTGAAGTAGCCAGAAAAAAGGCTAAGAAGTACTAAAAAGAGGTGAAGCTATTGTCTTTGAAAGAAAGACTTAGCGCCGATTTTAAAGAAGCGTTAAAAGCGAAAAATGAAGTAAAAAAGAATGTTGTTAATATGGCACGTGCTGCTGTAAAACAATATGAAGTCGACCATAGAGAAGAGCTTGACGATGCAGGTATCATCGAGATCCTCACAAAACAGGTCAAAATGAGAAAAGATGCGTTGGCAGATTTTGAGAAGGCAGGAAGAACTGACCTCCTGGAAGTTTATAAGGCGGAAATAGAAGTTCTGCAGACCTACTTACCGGCCCAGATGACCGAAGATGAAGTCCGTGCCGTTGTCGTTAAGATAATGGAAGAACAGGGCATCACAGCGGAAAAGAAAAACATGGGCGCTGTAATGAAAGCAGTAATGCCTCAGGTAAAAGGTAAGGCTGACGGCGGTGTCGTTAAAAAGGTCGTAGACAGTATAATGAATTAACAAGAGGGCTTTTTAAGCCCTCTTTTTTCTTATAACACATTTCGGTATCAAAGCGGTGAAAAAATGAGTGTGAAGACGAATTATGACCTTCTGATGCAAAATATGATAAAAGATCATGAAGGCGGAAGACCTAAGATCCTTCTGCACAGCTGCTGCGGACCCTGCAGTACCGCATGTATAGAAAGACTTGCAGAAGATTGTGATATAACTGTTTTTTATTATAATCCCAATATCGACGACGAAGATGAATATAAACTGCGCAGAGATGAACAGATAAGATATATCAACGAGAGATATGGAGAATCCCAAAACGTGAATTTTTTGGAAGGCAGGTATGATGTTCAGAGCTTTCTGGATTTTGCAGAACCCATGGCTGATCTGGAAGAAGGCGGAGGGAGATGCGTTCTTTGTTTTGAACTCAGACTTAGAGCGGCAGCGTCTGAGGCTAAAGAAAAAAATTTTGATTTTTTTGCAACTACCCTTACTGTAAGCCCTATGAAAAACGCAGAAGTTATAAATAAACTGGGGCTGCAGATAGAGGATACTTACGGAGTGAGATTTCTTGTCTCAGACTTTAAGAAAAGGGCAGGATTTCAACGTTCCATAGAGCTTTCAAATGAGCATGGACTGTACAGACAGCACTACTGCGGATGCAGCTTTTCTAAACCCGAAATATACGCAGGTCTCTAATGTTAAAACTATGTTACAAATCAAAACTTATAAAACTTGACACATTGTAACAATTCTGTTACAATAGCCTCATTATTGTGCTGGATCCGTTGTAGAAATCAGGGCTGGTTAAAGAAAAGAGGTCCATATGAAGAAAAAGTTCGTTGAAGTTTTGATTCTAACAGCAGTACTGATAATGGGATTTGCAGTATTGGGAACTGTGGCTTTTGCAGAAGAGAATTCAGAGTCGTTCAGTGTGAATTCCGTACAGTCAACTGTTACAAAAGGAACAGTAGATGCAACTATTCTTACAATAAGAGAAAACCCGGGTACAAACTACGCAGTGGTTGGTAAGCTTACAAGAGGAGCAGAAGTTTCTATTCTTGATCAAAGCGGAAGCTGGTATAAAATCGAAAGCGACGGCATTCAGGGATGGATACATGGAGCATACGTAGATGATCTGTATGAGGGCGTTGGTACAATCGGCACAATAGACAATGTTTCCAGAGGTGATTATTCGGCAAGAACAGGCAGCGGTGGGATAACTGCAGTGAATGCCAGCAAATCATCGGCACTGGGAGAAAGTATAACAACGTACTCACAGAACTATCTCGGAAAACCGTATAAATACGGTGCTGCAGGTCCTAATGCATTTGACTGCTCAGGATTTGTATATACTGTGTTCGGGGCATACGGAATTACTGTTCCGAGATCCTCATCAGCATACTTAGGCGTAGGTACAGCAGTAAGTCTTGACGATGCCAGGGCAGGCGACGTTATCTGCTTTAGCAGAAACGGAAAGAACGTTTCGCATGTAGGTATATATATGGGAAACGGCAGTTTTATACATTCAGCCACATCATCGGGGGTAATAATATCGTCAACTTCCGACAAGTACTGGGGGCCAAAAATTTACAGTATAAGAAGAATAGTTTAGGATCATTTAGGCGGATGGAAACATCCGCCTTAGTGTTTTTTGAAATATATTTGACCTGCATGCCGGGGTGTGCTATAATACTTTAGCGCGGTAAAACACAAAACCGGCGAAAGTAGTTCAGTAGAAAAAGTAGGAGGAAAAAATATGCCTATTACAGAGTTTTTGACAAGAAACGCAAACCTCTATCCGGATGAAGTGTGTTTAGTAGAGATCAACCCGGAGAATAAAGAGAGCCATGGAGTAACATGGAGAGAATATGACTTAGTAGAAACGAAGCCGAATGCAGGATACAGAAGAGAAATAACATGGTATGACTTTGAATGTCAGTCCAACAGATTTGCCAACCTTCTTACCGTTAAAGGCGTTAAAAAGGGTGACAAAGTTGCTATCCTTCTTATGAACTGTATGGAATGGCTTCCTATTTATTTTGGTGTACTAAAAGCAGGTGCTATAGCAGTTCCGCTCAATTATAGATATACAGGGGACGAGATCAAATACTGTCTTGAATTGGCAGAAGCATCCAAACTGGTGTTTGGGTCTGAGTTTATAGGCCGTGTTGAATCCATATACGGAACAGTTCCCGGAGTAGATGAGTACATATATGTAGGACAGGATTGTCCTACATTTGCAACAGACTATGAGCTTATCGCTGAAAGATGTTCAAAGAAACCACCTTTAATGGAGGTCAAAGATGATGATTTGGCTGCGATCTATTTTTCATCAGGCACTACAGGATTCCCTAAGGCGATCCTTCATGATCACAGAGGATTGGTAAATGCCTGCGTTGTGGAACAGGCCCATCATAATCAGCAGAGAGAGGACATATTCCTTTGCATACCGCCTCTTTACCATACAGGAGCTAAGATGCACTGGTTTGGAAGCCTTATCTCAGGAAGCAAAGCAATCCTTCTCAAAGGTGTTAAACCTGAATGGATCATGGAGACTATTTCCAATGAAAAGGTTACTATAGTATGGCTCCTGGTTCCTTGGGCTCAGGATATAATGGATGCTATAGACAGAGGAGACATAAAGCTTGATGAACTTGAACTGGATCAGCTCAGGCTTATGCATATAGGCGCACAGCCTGTACCTCCAAGCCTTATCAAACGCTGGAAGGGATTCTTCCCTCATCATGATTATGATACAAACTACGGTCTCAGTGAATCTTTAGGACCTGGATGCGTGCATCTTGGAGTTGAAAACATTCATAAAGTAGGAGCTATCGGTGTTCCGGGCTTTGGATGGACCGTTAAGATCGTAGATGAACAGAACAATGAAGTTAAACAGGGAGAAGTGGGAGAACTTGTTGTTAAAGGTGCAGGAGTAATGAAGTGCTACTACAACGACCCGCAGGCTACAGAGAATACTCTGAAAGACGGATGGCTTTATACGGGAGATATGGCGAAACAGGATGAAGACGGATTCATTTATCTTGTAGACAGAAAGAAAGACGTTATCATCTCCGGCGGAGAAAACATTTACCCTGTACAGATAGAAGACTTCCTCAGAACACATAAAGATATCAAAGATGTAGCTGTCATAGGTATTCCGGATGCTCGTTTGGGTGAAATATCAGCTGCTATTATAGAACTCAAACCGGGATCTGAATGCAGCGAAGAAGCTATGTTCAAATTCTGTGCAGCGCTTCCTAAATACAAGAGGCCGAGAAAGATATTCTTTGAAGATGTTCCGAGAAACCCTACCGGGAAGATCGAAAAGCCTGTACTTAGAAAAAAACACAGCGGAGAACGTCTCGTAGAACAGCAGACAACTCAATAAATAATATATCAGGATGCAGTTATCATAAGCTGCATCTTGTTTTTTTACCCGGAATTAATAAATATCTGCTATACGGTGGGCGGGTATCATGTTATAATAATTATAACTATATTTTTGACATCATATAGATGAAATATCGCTGTTTGAGGTGTGCATGGTAGGCTATGTAGTGGCAGACAAACCGGAACTGAAGGTAAAAGAATATGAACTGTACTGCAGTTATTACTGCGGTGTGTGCAAGTCTATAGGAAAAAGGCATGGTTTTTTCCCTAGACTGGTCCTCAGTTATGATTCGGCATTTCTGGCAATGATACTGTCGTCATTGAACAGCAAAGAGGAAACTATCCTCAGGGAACACTGTATAATACATCCTGTCAAAAAGAAGAATATATGTGTGGAAAATCCTGCGGTCGATTATGCGGCGGACGTAATGATAATCCTTGCATATCAGAAAGTGATAGATGATATCAAGGATGATAATAAAGCTTCTGCCAAGGCCATGAAATTGATGTTTCAGGGAACATACAGAAAACTTCAGGCAAAGTATCCAAGGCTTTGTCTCATAATAGAGAAAGAACTGGAAGTTCTTTCGGCAATGGAAAAGGAAAAATGCAGTTCCATAGATATGACTTCAGATGCTTTTGCAAGGATAATGGAAGCTGTGTTCAACAGCTACAGCGATGGAGATTGTGATGATGTACAAAGGAAAGTGTTGGGAAACATTGGATTTCATTTAGGAAAATGGATGTATCTTATAGACGCTTTCGATGATATAGATGAAAATATTGAAGATAAGAATTACAATCCTCTGATCTACAGGTTTGCTTATGATCCGGTGAATGAAAGCAAGGAAGCTTTCAAAGAAAGGATAATCCCCCGAACGGAATTCCTGCTGTTTCATTATCTGGGTGAAATGGAGAAAGCATATAATCTGCTGGATCTCGGTAAGAACAAGGGGATCGCAAGTAATATAATATATTTTGGGTTGAACAGAAAAACGGAACAGGTTTTAGGGAAAGGAAACGATAAAGATGAGAGATCCTTATGAAGTGCTGGGAGTAAATAAAAACGCATCTATGGATGAAATAAAAGCGGCTTACAAAGAGCTGGTAAAGAAGTATCATCCGGATAAATATCAGAACAATCCTCTGTCATCTTTGGCAGAAGAAAAGATGCAGGAGATAAACGAAGCTTATGATACTCTGTGCAAGACTCATGGAGGCGGCGGCGGATACTCCGGATCACAGAGCAGTGGAGGTACCACACCTGAACTCCAGCAGGCAAGGCAGATGATAAATCAGGGCAATATATACGGAGCAGAAGCTATACTTAATAAATGTTCAGTAAGAAATGCGGAATGGCATTTCTTAAGCGGTATGCTTTCTTACAGAAAAGGCTGGTATGATGATGCTGTACAGAAAATGCAGACAGCGGTAAGCATGGAGCCGAGCAATATGGAATACAGACAGGGGCTCAATGCGGTTATGGGTACAGGCGGAGCTTACAGAAATGCATCTGCAGGTCAGGGATACAACTCAAGAGATGACCTTGCTTGCAAACTTTGTCAGGCATATATTTGTATGGATTGTTTATGTGACTGTATTTAGAAGGAATGAAATGGGAAATAAGAGTGTGAAAAAACTTGCCCTTAGCGGTGTGTATCTTGCTTTAACGTTAGTTTTTATCATGGCAGGATCTTTTATGCCGGGAATAGAGATGACATTGCTGGCAGCAGCCACAGCTGTAGGAACTTTTGTAATAATAGAAACGGGAGTAAAGAACGGGATACTGTTTTTTGCAGCGGCTTCCATACTTGGCTTTATTATAGTTCCCAATAAGCTGGCAATGATCCCTTATATAATGTTTTTCGGGCTTTATCCTGCTGTAAAGTATTTTGCGGAGAAATTGGAAAAAGCAGCAGCTCAGCTGACTGTAAAATTTGCTTATTTTATTACAGTGCTGCTGATAGCATACTTTATGCTGTTTGATGTATTTTTCGGAAGTTTGGATCTTCCGGAATGGATGCCGGTGTTTGCTGTTATCCCGGCGGCCTTGATCTTGTTTGTTATATTAGACGCTGCGTTGACGGCTATAATTAACATATATTTTAAACGGGTGCATTCTAAATTTATGTAGAGCTTATATCTGAAAGAGGTGATTTTCATGTTAGGCGCAATTTTAGGCGATATTATCGGAAGTCCGTATGAATTTTCAAGAGAACCGATAGAAGAAAGGGAATTTCCGCTATTCCGCGAGGATTCGGATTTTACCGACGATACCGTTATGACATTGGCGATCGCAGATGCACTAATGGAAGGTGAAGAAGATAAAGAAAAAACCAGAGCTCTTTTCATATCCAAAATGAGAAAACTGGGAAGATTCTATGCAAATGCAGGCTATGGTGAAATGTTTATGCAGTGGCTTTGCAGACAGGATGACGAACCGTATAACAGTTTCGGAAACGGCTCTGCAATGAGAGTATCTCCTGTGGCATGGATGTTTGACAATCTTGATAAAGTTGAAGAATTTGCTGAATTGAGCGCTGAAGTAACACATAATCATCCTGAAGGGATCAAAGGCGCTAAAGCAGTAGCAGCAGCAATATATATGGCAAGGACAGGATCCAGCAGGTTTGAGATCAAAAAATACATAGAAACAAAGTACGGATATGATCTTGACCGTACTATCGAAGATATCAGAGCATATCCACAGGTGTCTGCAAGCTGTCAGATCACAGTTCCTCAAGCTATCATAGCTTTCCTTGAAAGTGAAGATATGGAAAGCGCTATCAGAAAAGCTGTGTCTCTTGGAGGAGATACAGATACTATCGCTGCTATAACAGGTTCTATAGCTGAAGCTTACTATTCTGTAAGCGACAGCTACAAAAAAGAAATATTCAAGAGGATCCCTTCGGATCTTATGCCTATACTTGAAAGATGGCAGGCTCTTATGAGAAAGAAAAAGACTCAGAGAATGTATTATGATGAAGCATATAAGTATGCCGAACTTATGCATGAGGATCAGAAGAGGATAGGCGGAGAAGCATATTTCACTCATCCTGCTGCCGTAGCAGAGATACTTAACAAAAGAGACTTCCCTTTGGAATACAGGATAGCGGGTCTGTTCCACGATCTTCTTGAAGTTACCGATGCTGAAGAAGACAGGATAATGGCATACGGAGGTCCTGAAGTTCTCGAAGCAGTTAAGATAATGACAAAAGAATACTATCTCGATATGGAAACTTTCATAAACAGGGTCAAGTCTAATCCTATTGCTATGAATGTAAAAGGCGCAGACAGAGTTCACAATCTTACCACTGCTGTAGTTACAGACTGGAGATTCAAGAAACGTTTCATAGAAGAAACGAGAAAATGGTATTATGACTTCCCTGGTTGGGAGGAAGAGATAAGAGCTAAAACTGAAGCTCTCGAGGCAACCATTCCTGAAGAATACAGGTTTAAAAAGGAAGAAGAGATCAAAAAATCATTTGGTCTTGATAAACTTTTCGGAATGTCTTCAAATGTTCTTAAAATGCTGGATAAAGGCGCTTTCCTTACCACTAAGAGCGGCCAAAAGAAGAATACTATGGTCATTTCCTGGGGCGCTGTGGGAGAAATGTGGGGCAAACCTATGATCATGATCATGATCAGAAGATCCAGATATACCCGTGAACTTCTTGATGGCAGCAGTGATTTTACTGTTACATTTGCAGATCCTGAAAAGCTCAAGGAAGAACTTGATTTTTGCGGAAAGGAATCCGGAAGAAATGTAAACAAGTTTGCTAAACTTGGTCTTGTGACCAAAGACAGTAAATATGTTGAGGCTTCCATCATAGATACTCCTGCGCTACATTTTGAATGTAAAACATTCTATAGGACTGAAGTGAATGCAGAAGGTCTGTCTTCAGCTGCTGATTATGATGAGTTTTATGCAGACGGAGATATGCATACTCTGTATTTTGCTGAGATCGTTGAAGCGTATGAAACAGAATAATTTTGAATCATAAGGGGGCAGTGAGCTCCCTTATTTTATATAGGCGGCACCTGTTCTGAATGGGTGCTGCTTTCATATATTTTCTTGTAAGAAAATGTAAATTATGATAATCTATAATAATAAATCATTTCTTTTTTGAGGTGGAATCATGAAGCATATTTTTCTTGCAAATCCTGCTGCGGGCAAAGGCGGGAAGGCTGTCAGGAACCTTTTGACGCAAATAGAAGAGATAGGTAAAAAATACGGATATGACTATGAGATCTATCACACGAAATGTGTTGGTGATGGAGAAAACTACGTAAGACAGTGCTGTGAAGATTCATCCCGAAAACTCAGAAAAGAGAAACTTCGTTTCTATGCTATGGGAGGAGACGGAACTCTTAATGAGATAGCAAACGGCGCAGTAGGGTATGATAATGCTGAAATAACAGTAATCCCTTGTGGAACAGGCAACGATTTTGTAAGGAATTTTCCTGTGCCTACGGATTTTCTGGATATTAAAAAACAGTTTGAAGGTACAGCTAAGAAGATAGACCTTATAAAATACAACGAAAGATATGCTATAAATATGATAAACATAGGAGCTGACTGCGATGTGGTGATCGAAGCAGGCAGGCTTAAGAAAAATACTTTCTTGTCCGGCACCGCTGCCTATGCTGTAGGAGCAGTAAAAGTTTTGAGCGGCAAGATAGGGATAAAAATGAATATAGATGCGGAAAAAGAAGAGATATGGAATGACGAGCTTATCCTTATTGCTATAGCTAACGGGAAATTCTGCGGCGGTGGATTCAAAGGAGTGCCTAATGCTTCTGTTGATGACGGAGCCATGGATGTCAGCATAGTGAAAATGGTACCTAAGTTCAAACTTGTAAGACTTCTGATGAAGTACAAAAACGGAACTCATTTGGACTCAAGAAAAGATGCGGAGTTTTTCAAATGCATGAGATGTGCCGGCGTTACGATGGAGCCGGAGGAATTGATAGAGGCCAGTGTTGACGGAGAGATCGTGAAGCTTGGCAGGACAGATTTTTCTATAGTTCCAAATGCAGTAAACTTCTCTGTTCCCAAACATGAATGAGGAAAATGACAGATGGAATATATACAAAAAGTTGATTTTATGATACTGGATTTTATTCAGGAGAATCTGCGCACAGACTTTCTTGATACAGCAGTGCCGTATATAACTTCATTAGGCGATAAAGGTTGGTTCTGGATATGCGTGGCATGCGCAATGATAATAATACCAAAAACCAGAAAAATAGGTATAGCTGCAGGTATAGCTTTGATTTTCAGTCTTCTGATCACCAATATGACTTTAAAACCTTTGGTGGAAAGGATAAGACCTTATGACTTAAATACTGCGGTGGAACTTTTGATTAGACCGCCTTCAGATTATTCTTTCCCGTCGGGTCATACCAGTGCATCATTTGCTGCGGCATCGGCTATATTCTTTTCAAATAAAAAAATAGGCATACCTGCTCTTATACTGGCAGCGATCATAGGTTTGACAAGGCTGTATTTGTATGTACATTTTCCTACGGATGTTCTTGGAGGAGCTGTGGTGGGGATATTTGCCGGTTATATGGCAGTTAAAATAGTTAATATAAAAATGCTGGATGAAAAGATATTCAGCAGATTATAGGGTTTAAATGTTTTAAGAGAGGCTTAATAATATAAATGAAGAAGTTTGAAATCAATGTATCTCAAAAATACAATTACTATATTGAAAGAGGAAGCCTTGATGTACTGGGCAGTATGCTTAAGGACAGCTTTGGAATATGTAATATCATAGTAGTTACAGATGATATGGTGGATTCCATCTATGGAAACAGAGTTGCGGTGTCCCTTACAAATGCAGGGTTTAAAACTATCAGCTATGTTTTTGAAAGAGGAGAGCAGTCCAAGAACTTTTTTGTGCTGAACGATCTTCTTGAATTTATGGCAGAAAACTATATTACAAAAAAGGATATACTGGTAAGCCTTGGCGGAGGTGTTGTAAGTGACGTTTCAGGATTCGCTGCTTCGGTATATTCAAGAGGCATAAGATATGTTCAGGTCCCTACAACATTCCTTTCTGCGATAGATGCTTCTGTGGGAGGTAAAACCGCTGTAAATATAAAAGCAGGGAAGAACCTTATAGGTTCCATATATCAGCCTTCTATGGTAGTATGCGATCCGGATACCTTTGATACTCTTGAACCTGATGTATATGCTCAGGGCACAGCTGAAGCTTTGAAACTGGGGATAATCGGCGATAAGAGGATGTTTGCAAGACTGTCAAAAGCAACTTTCCATAAGAATATAGAAGACCTTATAGAAAGCTGCGTAAAGATCAAAGCAGATATAGTGGCTGAAGATGAATTTGATGTGGGCGGAAGACAGCTGCTGAATTTAGGCCATACTTTTGCTCATTCAATAGAAAAGAACAGTAATTATAAGATAAGCCATGGCAGTGCAGTGGCTATGGGGCTCGCTATGGCGGCCAAAGCTGCTGCAGTAAGAGGTATATGCAAGCCTGATGTGTATGAAAAGATCAATGAAGCTTTAATAAGAAACGGCCTTAATACAAAATGCAGGATAAGTCCTGAAAAGATAGCGGAAGGAATGCTCAATGACAAGAAAAGAAGAGGAGATATACTCAATATGGTATTTCCTAAGAAACTTGGCAAGTGTGATATAGTTCCTATACCCGTAAATGAAGTTATAGACGTTGTAAAAGATGCCATGGAAGTTGGCAAGGAGAGTGTGATGGGAGTGAATGAAAATATGGACGTATACTTGGAAGCTCCGGGTCAAAGAGTGCTGCTGGCAGCGGCTTTGGCTGACAGAGAAACAATATTTAAAATAAATGATATAGATGAAGATTTGGAAACGATCATAGATTGTCTCAGAGAACTGGGAGCGGTAACTGAGATCCGAAGCGGAGGGTTATGCAAGGTAACACCTATATCGATGAGCAAGGATACTGATAAAGGAGGATTTCTCCCAATAATAAACTGCAGAGAGAATTCTGTGGCATTGAGACTTCTGGTGCCTGTAATGGCAGCATTAAAAAAAGAAGCTTTCGTATCCGGAACAGGGGAGCTGGCTAAAACCCCATTCAATGATATGATAGAAGCTATGGAACCTATGGGCAGTGTATTCAGATTTGACCATTTCCCGTTTGAACTGAGTGGAGAACTCAGAGCCGGAGAATATAAGTTTGACAGCAATGTTTCTATAGTTTTCTTATCAGGACTTCTTATGGCGCTGCCACTTGTCGAAGGGGACAGCAGAATCACTATAGAAGGCGGTCTTGAATCATATGAATCTATAGATAAGACCATCAGAGTTTTAAAAGAATTCGGTGTGTCTGTAGAAAAGAACGAAGACGGATTTGCCGTAAAAGGTGATCAGAAGTATATTTCACCGAAAGGATTCGAAATAAACGATCTGGTATAGCAAGGAGGTAATTATGAATATTCTTGTGATAAACGGTCCCAACTTAAATATGCTGGGTATAAGGGAAAGAGAAATATACGGTCAGCGTACTTATCCCGAACTTGTGGGATATATAGAAAGATGCGCTGAAGATCATGGTATAAAAGTTGAAGTATATCAGTCAAATCATGAAGGAGCCATTATAGATAAGATACAGGATGCTTATGGAAAAGCTGATGCCATAATTATAAATGGAGGAGGATATACGCATACGAGCATAGCTATAATGGATGCTTTGAAGGCCGTGATGCTGCCGGCGGTGGAAGTGCATATTTCGGACATACACAACAGAGAAGAATTCAGAAAGCATTCATATCTTTCACTGGTATGCGAAAAAACTATTTGTGGTCTAGGGTTTAAAGGATATAACGAAGCAATTTTATATTTAATTGATAAGTATAAAAAATAGTTGTATAATTAAAAAAGTATAAAAATCAGGGGGCATTTGTATGAGTTTCAATAATTATGTAATAACTATCGACAGAAAAATAGGGAGTAAAGGTATCTACACCGGTCAGAAGATCGCGGAACACTTTGGGTTTAATTATGTAGATAAAGATATTCTTAGAAAAGCTGCGGATGTTTTCCATATCGCACCGGAAAAACTTCAAAATATCGATGAAAAAGCATCATCATTTTGGCGTTCATTCGTTCAGACAAGCAATTATGACTCACCTAATATTCCGGGTTATCAGTATATGCCGACCAGAAGACAGGTGTTTGAAGTGCAGTCAGCTATCATTAGGAATTCAGTCAGAGAGTCTTCCTGCGTTGTTGTAGGCAGAGGCGGAAATGCAATATTTCAGGACTATGAAAAGCATGTAGGGATATTCCTTCATGGAAATAAGGAATTCAGAATACTCAATGCTGCTGAATATCTCGGCGTAGGTATAGAAGATGCCATAAAAGCTGTTGAAAGAGTTGACAGAGAAAGAGCAAGATACCACAACACTTATGCAGGTTATACATGGACCGATGCATCAAACTACGATCTTTGTATAGATGTAAGCAAAGCCGGTGTTGACAATGCAGTATCACTTATCATCGATTATATCGAAGACAGATTCCCGGAACTGAAGAAATAGATTGTATAAATAGGAGAGAGTAAATGATCAGCAAAAACATGAAGAAGTTGGTAGAGAACAGCTCTGCAATAAGAGCGATGTTCGAGGAAGGAGCGCAGCTGGCAAAGATATACGGAGCTGAAAACGTATATGATTTCAGTTTGGGAAATCCTAACGTTGCAGCGCCTGAAAGTATAAAAGAAGCGGTAATCGATATCATAACCAATGACGATCCTTTGATGCTTCACGGTTATATGAGCAATGCAGGTTATGAAGATGTAAGAAATGCTATTGCGGACAGTATAAACAGAAGATTTGATACAAATTTTGATGCTTCAAATATCATTATGACTGTAGGAGCGGCTGGAGGGCTTAATGTAATATTAAAGACTCTTGTTGATCCCGGTGACACTGTCCTCACATTTGCACCGCTCTTTGCGGAGTACATAAATTATGTTAATAACGCAAACGGAACACTGGAGGCTGTACCGCCGGTACTTGAAAACTTCATGCCGGATATGGATAAGTTTGAACAGATGATAAAGCCTTCTACAAAGGCAGTCATCATAAATAATCCTAATAACCCGAGCGGAGTGGTTTATCCTGCTGAAGTTATCGAAAAGATAGCGGAAATACTTGATAAAAAACAGAAAGAATATGGCACATCTATTTATCTTATATCAGACGAGCCTTACAGAGAACTGGCATATGATGGAGTGGAAGTACCTTATCTTACAAAGTATTATAAAAATACGGTTGTGGGATATTCATATTCTAAATCCCTCTCTTTACCGGGAGACAGGATAGGATATCTGGTAATACCGTCCGAAGTTGATGATTACGAAGAAGTTTTTGAAGGTGCAAGCGTTGCAAACAGAGTGCTTGGATTCGTAAATGCTCCTTCGCTTATGCAGA
>JAFXHN010000066.1 GCA_017536365.1 Bacillota bacterium
CAATGTAAATGAAAAAGACCCAAATACTGTAATTCTTAAAGTCAAAATGACAGATGGAATGGTGGTTTCAGAAGGACTTAAGTATAATTTTTTCTTTAAATGATATGAAATCAAAACAAATAAGAAACGACGCTTTAGACAGGAAATTTTCTTGTAAGCGTCGTTGTTTTTATTTATTCAAAAGGGATTTTAATTTAGCATCGAATTCCGGAAGCTCTCTCTTGAGTATGACCGGTTTTACTTCTTTGTTGATGAAGCAGTGGGAGGTTTTTCCTGAGAATACTTTTTCTTCGGTTTTTGTGTTTATAATACTGTAACCGAGAACAAGCTTGACCCCTCGGAATTCTTCCACAGTCACATGAACGGATACTGTGTCGTCAAAAGTGGTTGGACGGATATATTCTGCTTCGAGACCTATCACAGGGGAAGAGATGCCGTCTTTCTCCATCTGAGCAAAACCGTAGCCGATCTGATCCATAAAGTCTATCCTGGCTTCTTCCAGCCATTTTATATAGTTTGAGTGATGGGTGATGCCCATTTTATCTGTTTCGTGGTAATGTACTTTGCGTGTGTATTCCTGCATTTATTTTCTCCGACTGTTATTATTATTTATTAGTATATTTTGTGTTGAAAAGCTTGTCAATTCTAGAATTTCGCGGCATGGATCTTAGGAAGCATGAGAACAGTCAGTATACCGGCTATAACGCATGCTATTTCAGTAAAGGCAAGAAGATCCATTGATGAAACCGCTGCTGCTGCGGAGGTGATACCCGAAACTGAAAGTGATGTGATGTTGTTCGTGAACAAAGGCACGAATACTGCTACACCAAAAGGAGCGGCAAGATCTCTGAACAATCCATATGTGCCTGTACCGGAACCGGCATATTTTGCCGGAACTCCGGAAAGAACAACTTTAAGGAATACTGCGGCGTTTCCTCCTAATCCAAACCCCAGCAGTCCAAGAGAAAGACCCAGCAGGATAACGGAAGATGTTTCTGTAAAAAACAGCATCAAAGCGCACCCGGATCCGGTTATAAATAAAGAACCTGTCAGTATAAATTTGGGTTCAAAACGGTCTGCCAATGGTCCCAGTATAACCGAACCTATGGACATTCCCAAATACATTATAGATATAGCATAACCTGAAATTACCGCATTTTCCGGCTGAGTATAGTTTACAAATACTATCATATTAGTCATGTTTGCCTGCATAAGACCCTGTGTCAGAAACAGTGCGACAACCGGAAGGATAAATGCTTTACGTTTCATAAATCCTGCAGACAGTATTGGATCTGATGCCTTTTTTTCTGCATATATGAGCAGGAAAGTAAATACTGCAGCTCCAACTGAAACAATAATAAAAGGAAGTGAGGACCATCCGAAATTCTGACCGAAAGACGGGATGCAAAGTATCAGACTGAACAAAACGAGTATGCATACCGAGCCCGCAAGGTCAAAATTGCCGAGAGAGTTTGTTTTCTGCTCTGTTTTTTTGATGGTAAAAAAACATACAAAAAATATACTTATACATACTGCAGAGCATATCCATAACATAAAACGCCATCCCCGAAGGTCGATCATAATACTTCCTAAAGTAGGGCCTATTATAACTGATGCACTGGAAATGAGCATATATAGTGAAAAGAGTTTTCCGGTTGAATTTTTTGGCGCTTGTGTAACGATATAAGCTAATACCATAGGAGTAATGGCTGCACTTCCTATACCTACGATAAAACGTGAAAGCATCATGAATATAAGAGATGGAGACAGAGCAGATAAGATGTTGCCTGAAGTATATACTATGATCCCTGTAAGTAAAGTTTTTCTCAGGCCTATAGAATCTCCTGCTTTTCCAAGTATAGGTGCAAAAGCTGCGGTGGATATGGCTTGTGAAAGGGCTGTCCAGGTAGTGTTGTTATACGGGATGTTCATATCCTGAACGAAGGCAGGCCCCAGCACAGTAGAAAAACCTCCTACGATCCCAACCATAAAAGCTGCAAAGGCATAAGGAATAAAGTTTTTAATATATGAGTTTGAAGATAGATGATCCATAATTTGTCCTCGCTGTATTTTTTCTTTAGTATTCTCGTTTTATCTTTTAATATTTGTGATATTAAGAGATTTCATCTGATATTGTGAAGCATTAAGAGGTTTGATATAATTATTAAATATGATATTATTGAAAGGATAGAGTGTTCATGAAAAAGAATAACTATATAAAAAAATTCCTGATCGCAGTTGGAGTGATACTTGGGGTACTTATACTTATAATTGGAGCATATGCAGCTTACCTGTTTTTAGATTACAGCAGGATCGAGGATAATGCTGAACTAAAAGTTCTGAATCCTGTAGAAGAGAAGATAACTGCAGGGGAAGAGCATAAGATCCTGACATACAATATAGGATTCGCGGCATATCTTCCTGACTTTGGATTCTTTATGGATGGCGGAACTGAGAGCAGGGCAAAGTCTGAAGAGTCGGTCAATGAAACTATGAAAGGCATTGCAAGGTTTCTTAAAAGTGAAGATGCGGATATCATCATAGTTGAAGAAATAGACAAAGATGCTACAAGGAGTCATCATGTGGATCAGGTCAGGTTTATCGAAGATGAAATGAATGGTTACAACTCTGTATTCGCAGTAAATTATGACAGTTCTTATCTCTTTTATCCTTTTAGAGAACCGATAGGGAAGTCTCTTTCCGGTATATATACAGGAAGCAGATATAATATAAGTGAAAGTATCAGAAGAAGTCTGCCTATAGAAACAAGTCTGATGAAATTCGTGGATCTTGATAGATGCTACAGCGTTTCGAGGATGCCTGTAGACAATGGCAGGGAACTGGTGATTTATTCCGCTCATCTTTCCGCTTACACATCTGATGGGACTATAGCAACACAGCAGCTTGAAATGCTTATAGCGGATATGAAGAGTGAGTATGAAAAAGGAAATTATGTTATCTGTGGCGGAGATTTCAATAAAGATCTGTACGGTGACAGCAGTGAGTATTTTGGTATAAGCGGTGAAGAGTATACCTGGGCGCAGCCTTTTCCGGGAGAACTCTTGGAAGGGACATCATTGACATTAGTCTCATCTTTGAATGAAGAGGATCCGGTACCGTCCTGTAGAAACTCAGACAGAGCTTATCATAAAGATCAGTTCGTGCTGACTGTTGACGGATTCATAGTTTCAGAAAATGTAACGGTTACAGAATGCAGTGTTGCAGATATAGAATTTATTTATTCGGATCATAATCCGGTAAGGATGACATTTATACTTGAACATCAATTGGAGGAATAGACTATGGCATTTGTAAGTAAGAACGGTAAAGGTCTTTTGCTTTGCCTTTGTATAGCGCTGCCGGCATGGATACTGGGGAAACAGTTCCCTATTATAGGAGGACCTATAATAGCCATTTTAGCCGGTATGATCGTTACGATATTTATTAAAGATAAAACAAATTTTTCGGCAGGGATCAAATTTACATCTAAAAAGATCCTTCAGTGGGCAGTAGTGCTTTTGGGATTCGGCCTTAATCTTGGGGTAATTTTTGAGACAGGAGTACTGTCACTTCCGATAATATTAAGCACTATCACAACATCTCTGGTTATAGCCTATGTGATACATAAAACAATGAAAACTCCGGGAAGGATATCTACACTTATCGGAGTGGGCTCCTCTATATGCGGAGGATCTGCTGTTGCGGCAGCGGCACCTGTTATTGGAGCGGATGATGAGGAGATAGCTCAGGCAATTTCTGTAATATTTTTCTTCAATGTAGTTGCTGCATTGGTGTTCCCTGTATTGGGACAGGCATTGGGATTTTCTACCGTATCAGGGGAACCTTTCGGCATGTTCGCGGGAACTGCCATAAATGATACATCTTCCGTTACAGCGGCGGCATCCACCTGGGACAGCATGTGGGGGCTGGGAACTCAGACTCTTGACACGGCCGTAACCGTTAAGCTTACAAGGACTCTTGCAATCATACCTATTTGCCTTGGCTTGGCGTATATAAGAACAAAAAAAGAAAAAGAAGCCGGCAGAGAAAAAGTCAGCATAAAGAAGATATTTCCTTTCTTCATACTGTTTTTCGTGGGGGCTTCATTGATCACTACTGTAGCTGTGGCTCTTGGAGTGGATCCCGGAGTGTTCTCACCGCTAAAAGAACTCAGCAAGTTCTTCATCATACTGGCTATGGCAGCGATAGGTCTAAATACTAATATAATTAAACTCATAAAGTCAGGAGGCAAGCCTCTGTTTATGGGGTTCTGCTGCTGGACAGGTATAACCCTTGTGAGCCTTGGGACACAGTATATTATGGGGATATGGTAGGATGTGTTAAACAGACCAAAGCATCCTGTTGTCCTCGATGGTATATTTGATCCTGTCTGTTTCTTTAAGCCAGGTCAAATAGGATCTCAAAGTGCTTCCTACGAGAACGTACTGATCTATGGACAATGTTAAATCGTAATGATCGAAGAGTTTTTTGAGGATATCTTCGAAACACAAAGATTCTGCACAGAATGAAACTATGAGATCCCCGATCTCGTTTACTTTATCTATATTGAACTGGGCGAGTTCGGAAATATCATCTGTGACATCAGCATGAGCAGGGACGAAGGTTCCTGCTTTTAATGTTTTTATGTATTCAAGTGTATCGATGTATGCACCTGCATCAAAAAGGAAGCCTACTTGATATTTTTCAAGAGTGGCTTTGCTTGAAAGACAGTCTGCAAGGTAATAAACATCATCAGAGGTTTTGAAGCCAACCATATCAAAACCATGTCCCGGCAGAGAGATGATCTCAAGTCCTTCAGGGAGGACATCTGCACTAAGGGGTTCCGCGATGCTTTCCTGTGCCATAAGGAATTTATTCTTAAGTTCTGCAGGCGGAAAACCTCCGTAAAGGTACATAGGCTCTAAAATAGGGCTGTTTGTAAATGCACATTCCAGGCCCGGAGCATATATTTTGCAGTTTGTCTGGCTTTGAAGATATTTGTTTCCTCCGATATGGTCGGCATGAGAATGGGTATTGAGTATAGCTTTAAGTTTCCAGCCGTTGGCATCAAGGATCTGTCTAACTTTTCTTCCGGCATTCTTGTCGTTTCCGCTGTCGATAACGTATACTTCGTTATCTTTATCTACATAAAGACCCATTTTTGCAGGACAGTCTATATAATAGCTTTTTTCACCAACTTTGATAAGTTCGTACATATAATTCCTCCGTATGAGTTGTTTTGCTCATTATAGCATATTTTCTGCATTTTCATTTAATTTTAGCTAAAATATCTAAATTATCCCAAATCAATTGCTTTTTTATGAAATGAGAATTATTATATATTAAACATAGTTATTTATAGTTCGGATTTTGGTTCGCTATGGAGTGCAAAAAACGCAGACTTTTGTATAAGAGAATAGAGTTTGAAAAGGTTAAGGAGGATGCAGAATGAGACCTATGAGAAATGCAAAAAGAGAAGTAAAAAACGAAAAATACATCGATGAGATCATAATGAACTGCGACTGCTGCAGACTTGGACTCATAGATGGAGATGAGGTGTATATCGTTCCTCTTAATTTCGGATATGAAAATGACAATGGAAAGAAAGTTTTCTATTTCCACGGTGCAAAGGAAGGCAGAAAGATAGATCTTATCGGTTCCGGAGCTAAAGTGGGATTTGAACTTGACAGAAATCATGAGCTTAAAGAATCCGATTCTGCATGCGATTTTTCTTTTGTATATCAGAGCGTTATAGGGAAAGGAAAAGCAGTTCTTCTTGAAGATGCCGCAGAAAAAACTGTTGGACTCAAGAGTATAATGAAGCATCATACAGGAAGAGATAACTGGGAATTCAAAGATGCGGTAGTGAAAGCTACAGCTGTGATAAAACTTGAAGTTGAAGAACTTAGCTGTAAAGAGATCCCAAGATAATAAATTAATAACAGTTTAATAAAAAAACTACCCTTTAGGATAATATCCTTAGGGTAGTTATTTTTGTTTAGATAATTTTAAGGCAAGTCAAACTCTCTGGTTATTGCGTCGGCAAAGTATGAGAGGTTCTCCTCGTTGTATTCGATCTCTCCGTTGTCAAACATAAGAGATGCTCCGTATATCAAAGCTCTAACGATATAAAATTTTCTTTGAGCTACCGTATCAGGCATTTCAGCTTCTTTGCAGAACTTGTTTATAAGTTTGAGAACGCGTTTGCTCATTTGAGCTTTCATATTATCAAATTTTTCATCAAAATCTTCATCCTTCATCATAAGGATAGATCTAAAGTGAGGGTTTTCTACAAGAAAGCGTATATAATCCACCGAGATCTCCACTAAAAGCTTCTTGATATCGCCGCTGTTGTTTTTTACGATCGCAAGCTGACGTCTGGCCCATATAAAGTTGATATATTCTATTATGGCCGCCATAAATTCACTTTTATCCTTAAAATGCTTATATGGAGCTGCACAGGAAACACCGCATTTGGCCGCTATCCTTCTAACAGAGAAATTATGAAATCCGTTATTATTCAGTTCTTCAATGCCTGCAAGGATCAGTTCTTCCTGCAGGTTCTTTTTTGTCGATTTATTTGCCATATCATCACCTTTTATATTTCTTAAATTATATAATTATGAATTCTTTGTGTCAACCGAGCAGAAGTGTAGAAATCGTATTGACAGCAGATACTAAAAGTGGTAGAATTTCGCTCAAGTTATCACTGATAACCAGTTAACACTGATAACCAAAATCAAAAGAAAACTTTGGAGGTATATTATGATATTTAATGCTATTGCGGAGCTTATCGCTGAAAAAATCGAATGTGATGTTAACGAAATCAAAATGGAAAGTTCATTCAA
>JAFXHN010000067.1 GCA_017536365.1 Bacillota bacterium
TTAATTTTATCTCTGCTTTCCTTGTATTCATTAAGTAGCTTACCCCATTTCAATCCTCCTCCACCATACTTCACCCCCTAATGTAAATTTTTTACATTTCCAATATATACCATTTGGTAATATTTGTCAATTGTATTTTGCAATTTATTCTCACTTTTTTCCACCCCCTCAACTTTACAAACCCTCCTTTCTGAAGTACAATTAAATTTAAGTGTTAAATATATTAATTGTTTTTTGTATAAATATATGGAGGTAATATAATGCCAACCAAACTGGGTTTCGATCCCGACAAATACCTAGAGGAACAGTCCAAATATATCCTGGAAAGGTTTCCTTTAGGACAGCGTCTTTACATCGAATTCGGTGGGAAGCTCGTTCACGACAAACATGCAAAACGTGTTCTTCCGGGTTTTGATGAAAACGCAAAAATCAAAATTTTGTCCAAACTTAAAGACAATCTGGAAGTCATCATCTGTATCTACTCCGGAGATATAGAAAGAAACAAAACAAGACAGGACTTCGGTATTACTTACGACGCAGAAGTTTTTAAACTCATCGACGATTTCAGAAAGTATGAACTGAGTGTAAACAGCGTAGTCATTACCAGATACACCCCTCATCCTGCTACCGATGCTTTCATGACAAAGCTTCAGAGAAGAGGGATAAAAGTATACACTCATAAATACACAGCAGGCTATCCTACTGATGTGGACAAGATCGTAAGCGATGAAGGTTACGGTGCAAATCCGTACATCGTTGCCACAAAGCCTATCGTAGCTGTAACCGGCCCGGGACCGGGGAGCGGAAAACTTGCCACCTGCCTGAGTCAGCTTTATCACGAAGATAAAATGGGCAAAAAAGCTGCTTATTCAAAATTCGAGACCTTCCCTGTATGGAATGTGCCTCTTAAGCACCCTCTCAATGCAGCTTATGAAGCAGCAACCATCGACTTAAACGATGTCAATATGATCGACTCATACCATCTTGAAGCCCACGGCGTAATGGCTGTAAACTACAACAGAGACCTTGAGACCTTCCCTGTTATAAAAAGGATCATCGAAAAGATCACAGGAGAAGAATCCATTTACAAATCCCCTACTGATATGGGCGTAAACCGAGTAGGTTTTTCCATCATAGACGACGATGTTGTAAGAGAAGCATCACTGCAGGAGATCATAAGGAGATACCTCATCTCAAAATGTGAGTATAAAACAGGCAAAATATCAGAAGAATCCTTAAAGAAATCCAAGCTGCTTATGGACGATTACAACTTAAAAGAAGAAGACAGAGTTGTGGTTGGTCCTGCAAGACAAAAAGCTGCAGAGATAAATTCGGCAAACGATATGGAACAGCACACAGCTGTTATGGCCCTTGAACTTCCTGACGGAAAAATAGTTACAGGCAAAAATTCAAGCGTTATGGATGCGGCATCAGCCTGTATATTAAATGCAATAAAAGAACTTGCCGGTCTGGCGGACGAGCTTCATCTCATCTCACCTGTCGTTCTTGAACCTATTCAGTACCTGAAATGCAGCGTTAGAAGAAAAGACAACGCCGCTATGGACCTCGGCGAAACTCTTATAGCTCTTACTATATGCGCAGCAACAAATCCAACAGCTCAGGTGGCTTTGGAAAAGCTTTCTCTTCTTAGAGACTGCAAAGCTCACAGCACTATGATACTTACCAAGAATGCAGAAATGTCAATACTTGATTTGGGCATCGACTGTACCTGCGATCCAAACTTCCAGTCAAACAATCTTTTCTATATATAAAATTTCTAAATATAAAAACGGGATGTGCATAAGCACATCCCTTAAGTATTTCTTTTACACATTCCCTACATATACATAAGTAAGATGCTTCTTCGCAATATCTGCCAGCCTATAGAGCAGTTCCTTATTCGTAGGCTTCTTGTCCAGCACTTTATACATTGGGAAGAATCTTGTTATATGGAGCGGAATATCCTTGTTCACAGAAGCAAGCCATTTCGCAGCTTCTTCCAGTTCAGCCTCGCTGTCATTTTCTCCCGGAACTACAAGCCAGGTCACTTCCACATGACACTCTTTGCTGGCAACTTCTATGCTTCTCTTGACAGTTTCAAGTCCGCCGGCAATCTTCTTATAACCTTCCTCATTAAAATACTTTAAATCTATATTCATCGCATCTATATAAGGAAGCAGTGCTTTCAGCGGTCCTTCATTTATATACCCGTTAGTCACCATAACATTGATAAGACCATTTTCCTTAGAAAGCTTAGCTGTGTCCATCATAAAATCATACATTGTGACCGGCTCGTTATACGTGAAAGCAAGCCCTATATTTCCCTGAGGGATATATTGTTTTGCAACTTCCACAACTTCATTAGGATCCGTATCCATCATGTCTATCTCTTCTTTAGCAGCCATTGCAAAGCTGAAGTTTTGACAATGAGGACATCTCATATTGCATCCGTTTGCACCGATAGATAATATTTTGCTTCCCGGATGAAAATTTTTAAGAGGTTTCTTTTCTATAGGATCTAAAGATGCCACTGCAAGAAAACCGTAATTTACATTTACTATTTTTCCGTCCACATTTCCCCTGACTCCGCAAAAGCCTCTTTCGCCTTCCGCAAGAGCACAGTTCCATGGACAGATCCCGCATTTTATCTTACTCATTATACGTGTCTCTCCACTTCAAATCTCTTGATTTCAAATCCTGATGTTTTAGGGATCCCTGCCTTCTGAAGAGCAATTGCCACCTGTTGTTCCACAGTTGTTATCCCTTCAAGGTTTGGCAGCAGCAGTCCTTCCGCACAGCCCATACCTACTATGACGCCGTATTTCTGAGGATCCAGCATATCTACAGAATCCACCTTTTCAGGTTCTCCCAAAACATCAACGCTGATCTGGATCTCATCCAGTTCATGTTCCTTCAACGCGTTAAATCTAGTATCCCCAAAACCTGCCGCAAGCGCATTATTGATTATCTCATCCGCAACACAGTTTTCAACAGGTTTTATAGTTCCCATACATCCTCTGAGCCTTCCGTCCTTTTTAATAGAAACAAAAACTCCCGCTTTCTTCTCAGTGAATTCAGGTGCCAGATCTTCCGGTGTCTGAAGCTTGCATCTTCTGAGCAGGAAAGATTCCAAAGACCTTCTTGCAAGCTTTACATAAGCATCTTCTTTTTCTCTTATTGCATCAAGCTCTGCTTTCTTTTCATCCATATACTGATCAAGGAAATTTCTCGAAAGGTCTTCTCCTTTTGTTTTATACTTACATACGGCATAACCTACTCCGAACGGACCTTCATAGGATAA
>JAFXHN010000068.1 GCA_017536365.1 Bacillota bacterium
AAAAATTATCAATCTTATTAGCTCTCGTATTAGCTATGACAGCATTCACAGCTGGTTGTGGCGGCGGCGGAGAAGAAGGTTCCGAAAGCGGAAATCCAGTTGTTAAAATTGGTGTATTCGAACCAGCATCAGGCGACAACGGCGCAGGCGGAAAACAGGAAACATTAGGTATCCAGTACGCAAACAGCGTATGCCCAACAGTTGAAATCGGCGGAACAACATATGATGTTCAGTTAGAAATCGTTGATAACGAATCTTCAACAGACAAAGGCCCAACAGCTGCTCAGTCATTAGTAAGCTCAGGCGTATCAGTAGTTCTTGGTTCATACGGCTCAGGCGTATCAATCGCTGCTTCTGACATCTTTGGCGATGCAGGAATCCCTGCTATCGGCGTAACATGCACAAACCCACAGGTTACAGAAGGTAATGACCACTACTTCAGAATCTGCTTCTTAGACCCATTCCAGGGTACAGTACTCGCTAACTTTGCTACAGACGTATTCGAAGCAAAAACAGCTTACTGCTTATCAAAGTTAGGCGATGACTATTCTGTAGGTCTCTGCAACTACTTCCAGGAAGCTTTCGAAGCTCTCGGCGGAACAGTTGTTTATGAAACATTCCCAGAAGGAAACAGTGACTTCGCTTCATACGTAGCAAACGCTGTAAAAGCAAAAGCTGATGTATTCTTCGCTCCTGTATCAACAGAAGCTGCTGTACTCATCATTGACCAGGCTGCTGCTCAGGGATTAACAATTCCTCTCTTAGCAGGCGACACATGGGACAGCAACGTTATCACAGCTGCTGCTAAAGGCAAGAACGTAGAAATTTATGTAACAACATTCTATCAGGAAGGTGGAGATCCTGAATTCGACGCAGGCATCAAAGCTTGGATCGAAGCAGACTCAACAAACCTTGCTAACAACAATGGAAACACAGACCTCGCTGCTGTAACAGCAATGGGTTATGATGCATACTTCACAGCTCTCGAAGCAATGAAAGCTGCTGGTTCAATCGAACCTGCTGACATCATGGCTGCTCTTCCTGGCGTAGTATACACAGGCGTTTCAGGAGACATTTCATTCAATGAAATCGGCGATGCTAACAGAGACGTTGCTTACGTTAAGAAGTGCAATGCAGCTGATGGCGTTTGGGAATTCGTTGCAGTTCAGGGTATTGAATAATACTTATTTTGTATAAAAAATTCCTAAGTATTTAATACGCGGGGGCATATTCTGTCCCCGTGTTATTCTGTTTTATTGGCGCTCCCATTGTAAGGGCGGGAAGCCGAGAAAATATGCCGACTTTTCGGAAGTCGGCTCTTGCAATGGAAAAAATTGTTGGAGGTATTTTTATGGACTTTGTCAGAGACAATCTGCCATATATACTAGCGGGTATTTCTGTGGGCGGTCAGTATGCACTCATCGCTATCGGATATACAATGGTTTACGGTATCCTCAGACTTATCAACTTTGCTCACGGTGATATGTTCATGATCGCCGGCTTGATGGCTGTATATGCTGTTACCTGGATGCCGCTGTATGTGGCAATACCATTTATAATTGTATTGACTGTATTATTGGGATTCGGAATAGAAAGAGTAGCGTACAAACCGCTTCGTTCCGCTCCGCGTATGTCTGTTATGATCTCAGCTATCGGTGTGAGTTATCTGCTTCAGAACGCAGCGCTTTACATAACAGGCGGATTAACAAAGACATATCCGAACATCCCGTTCCTTGCAGATACTATCACAGTATTTGGAGCAACAACAAAGGTAGTAACAGTAGTAACACCGTTCCTTACTATAGGTTTGGTAATACTTCTCGTTATTCTTATCAACAACACAAAGATCGGTATGGCTATGAGAGCTGTATCCAGAGACTTTGAAACATCAAGACTCATGGGTATCAAAATCGACAGCGTTATTAGTATGACCTTTATTATAGGATCATTCCTTGCGGCTATCGGCTCTATCCTGTATTTCACAAACTACACAGGGGTTATGCCTACAGCCGGTGCTATGCCTGGTCTTAAGGCCTTCGTTGCTGCGGTATTCGGCGGTATCGGTTCTATACCGGGTGCGGTTATCGGTGCGTTTATCATCGGTATCTGCGAAAACATTATCAAAGGTCTGGGATGGACAACCTTCTCAGATGCATTTACATTTGCATTGCTTATAGTTATTCTGATCGTTAAGCCTACAGGCTTATTCGGAGAAAAGAACATAGATAAAGTATAGGGAGGCGCAAAAATGAGTAAACAGAAAAAATGGCTGCTTTCCTGTATAGCTATCGCTGCATTCCTTGCGATAGTGTATGTTCTGGAAGCAACTATTCCAAAATCATCTCAGTGGAGCATGCTCTTCACTGTTCTTGAAAAAGGTTCTATATATGCTCTCGTAGCGGTATCAATGAACCTTGTAAACGGTTTTACCGGACTGTTCTCTTTAGGGCAGGCAGGCTTCATGCTTATAGGTGCATATGCTTATGCTATATTTACCATCCCTGTAGAACAGAGAGCAGCGGTATATCAGTACTTTGATGGCGGGCTCGTTCAGTTCACACTGCCGGTCATCGTTTCCATTCTGATCGCAGGACTTGTGGCTGCAGCTTTTGCATTTCTCATCGGGCTGCCGGTATTAAGACTTAAGAGCGATTATCTTGCAATAGCTACTTTAGGTTTTGCTGAGATCATCAGAGCTATATTCCAGTGGAATACTCTCGGACCTATCACAAACGGTTCCAACCTTCTCAGAAAATTCTACACATATGATTCGGCACTTTATCCGATAATAGCCTGCGGAATATGTATAGCTATCATAGTTCTTCTGATAAATTCTTCCTACGGAAGAGCCTTTAAAGCTATCAGAGAAGACGAGATCGCAGCAGAAGCAATGGGTATCAACCTCTTTAAACACAAGCAGATGAGCTTCGTTATAAGTTCATTCTTTGCCGGCGTAGGCGGTGCTCTTTTGGCTATGTTCCAGACAACTATCCAGGCATCAGCTTTCAAGGCGGCAATGACATACGAATTCCTCCTCATCGTTGTAATCGGAGGTATGGGATCTGTTACAGGAAGTGTTATCGCATCATATCTGTTTATTGCCTGCCGTGAATGGTGGCTCAGATTCCTGGATGCGGAAACATATATCGGAGATTTCAAAGTGCCTCTCCTCAGAGCCGGATTCAGAAACGTTGTATTTGCTGTAATCATCATGATCATCGTACTCTTCTATAGAAAGGGTATTATGGGAACCAATGAATTCTCTTGGGATGCATTGATACGCTGGTTTAAAAACCTGCCGAAGAACATCAAGAGCATACCGGGAAGGATAAAAAATATTCCTAATAAATTCAAAAGAAAAAGTAAGAAGGAGGCGCAGATAAATGAGTAAAGAAAATGTATTGCGTGTCTCCGATGTTACGATGCAGTTCGGCGGAGTTGTTGCTGTAAACAACTTCAGCATGGAAGTAAACAAAGGTGAGATCGTTGGTCTTATTGGACCTAACGGTGCAGGTAAAACCACAGCTTTCAACTGCATAACAGGTGTATATGCTCCTACAAACGGACAGATAGAATTCAATGGAGAAGTTATCGTATCCAACCATCCGCACGGCAAAATGAAGCAGATGTATAAAGGTGAAAATATGGGGAAATATAACAAAATAATAGCCCCTACACCTGATAAGATAACAAAAAAAGGTATTGCAAGAACATTCCAGAACATAAGACTTTTCTCAAGCCTTTCGGTATTTGACAACGTTCTTATCGCTAAACATCTTCATGCGAAACAGAATGTTTTCACCGCAACTTTCAGACTCAACCGCAAGGAAGAGAAGAGAATGAGAGAAGAAACTATGGCGCTGCTGAAAGAGCAGGGGCTTGACAAGTTCAAGGATGATGTGGCAAGCTCACTTCCTTACGGACTTCAGAGAAGACTGGAAATAGCAAGAGCTTTAGCAACAAATCCGAAACTCCTTCTCCTTGACGAACCTGCTGCAGGTATGAATCCTCAGGAATCAGATGAACTTATGGGATTTATTGGAGAGATAAGAGATAAATACGATCTGTCTATATTCCTTATCGAACATCATATGCAGCTGGTAATGGGTATCTGCGAAAGGATATACGTATTGGATTACGGTATCAAGATCGCAGAAGGAAATCCTGAACAGATACAGAATAATCCAAGAGTAATCGAAGCTTATCTGGGGGTGGATGAATAATGCTGAAAATTGAAAACCTTAACGTTCATTATGGCGGGATCCACGCTCTCAGAGGCGTAAATATGCATATTCAGGAGGGAAAGATAATCTCTCTTATCGGTGCAAACGGTGCAGGAAAAAGCACAACACTTAAGTCTATAATGGGTCTTGTTGATAAATCAGCCGGAAGTGTTATATACAAAGGCGAAGATATAACCAAAGCTCAGACAATAGACATAGTAAAAAAAGGGATATCTCTTACTCCGGAAGGAAGAAGAGTTTTTCCTGATCTTACAGTAAAAGAAAATTTACTTCTCGGCGCATATCTTAGAAAAGATAAGGCAGAGATAAAAAAAGACCTTGAGATGGTTTACGGACTTTTCCCTCGTCTTCTTGAAAGAGAATGGCAGATCGCGGCAACTCTTTCCGGCGGCGAACAGCAGATGCTGGCAGTAGGCAGATCGCTTATGAGTAAACCTCAGCTTCTGATGATGGACGAGCCTTCACTGGGTCTGGCTCCTATAATCGTAAAGAGCATATTTGAGATCATTAAAGAGATCAATAAGAACGGAGTGAGCGTTCTGCTTATCGAACAGAATGCGAAAGCTGCTCTTGAGATCTCCGATTATGCATACGTTCTTGAAACCGGAACTGTTGTACTCGAAGGACCGGGTAAAGAACTGATAACAAATGATCAGGTAAGAAAGGCATATTTAGGTGCCTAGAATCAACCACTATTAATAACGGAGGTAATATTATGACAGATAAGATCAAAGCTGCTATTGAAGACATCAGACCTTTTTTACAGTCACATGGCGGAGATGTTGAATTCGTTTCTTATGAAGAAGGCGTAGTAAACGTTAGATTACAGGGCGCTTGTCAGGGTTGCTCAGGTGCAAGAATGACACTTAAAAACGGGATCCAGAGAGTTCTTCAGGAACAGTTTCCTGATGATGTAAAGAGCGTTGAAGCTGTAGAGTAAAGTTGAAAGAGAAACAGGAAGCATTTCTTTGCTTCCTTGTTTTTGTAAGGGGCAAAAATGAAGATAAAAACTATAGTTGCAATAATAATGATAGCTGTTCTGGGAATATATGGAGCATCCTGCGCCTTTGGCGACAAAGACAAAGATGCATCTGCAAAGATCCCGGATTCTAAAAAAGAAGTAGTTGAATTAAGTCTTGTATGTGTTGGGGATATCATGGCTCATAAACCACAGTATGAATCAGCATATGATGCGGCAACAGGAACATATAATTTCGACAGTAACTATCAGTATGTAAAACCATATATAGAAGAAGCGGATATCGCTCTTTGCAATGTGGAAACTGTATTTGCTGATAAAGCACCTTGCGGATATCCTATGTTCAATGCACCGGATGAGCTGGCAACAGCCATCAAGAACGCAGGCTTTGATGTTGCTATAACATCCAACAACCATATGATCGACCAGGGTACGGCAGGCGTGGAAAGAAGTATTCAGGTACTGCAGAATGCCGGCCTTTCGACTGTAGGATCCAAACTGACAGAAGAAGAGCCTGACTATATAATAGTAGAGGCAGAAGGTGTGAAAGTTGGCGTGGTGGCATATACTTATGAAACCACAGGCTCAAATTCTACTCCAAGCATAAATGGGCTGAATATCCCGGCTGACATTCAAAGCAGGATATGCAGCTTTAATCCTGCTGTATGGCAGACAGACATCACAGAAATAAAGGATAATGTCAATGCTGCTAAAGCTGCGGGAGCGGATATTGTAGTATGCTATTTCCATTGGGGCGAAGAGTATCACAGCCAGCCTTTGGATTATCAGGTAAATATGGCCAACGAAATGATAGCAGATACCGGAGTGGATGTAATATTTGCATCACATCCTCACGTATTGGAACCGGCTGTTGTGGTGTGGAGTGAAGTTCAGAACAAGAACGTTCCTGTATACTATTCTATGGGTAACTTCATATCGAATCAGAGATCTGAAACCCTGGGTTCCGGAAGAAGAAATACCGAAGACGGTATGATCGCCGGAGTGAACTTTGAGATCACAAAAGTGGATGGCCAGGTTGCATATATTGAAATGGTTGAGGCAAATGTACTTCCGACATGGGTAAACAGATATAAGCCTAACGGTAAATGGGCTTATGATATAATCCCTCTTGATAACAATTACGGAAGCAATGCTTCTCTTACTGCATCAGGGAATGTTTACAGAGCGGATCAGTCTATAGTGGATTCACTTAATGTTGTGGGTTCAAATTATGAGAAAGATGAAGTCGGAAGGATACTGCTTTTTGACGCAAGTAAATGGAAGACTGAAAACACAGAGAATACAGAAAATGCAGAATAGACCGGAAGAGATTTTAAAAGACTGCATATCTGCAGCATATGAAGCGGGAGAGGCTATTTTAAAGATTTATAACGAAGGCTTTCATGTGCAGGAAAAGGCAGACCATACTCCTGTAACTGAAGCAGACATAAAAGCCAATCAGATCATCTTGGAAAGACTTATGGAGAAATATCCTGAAGCAGCATTTTTGGCTGAAGAGTCAGCAGATGATATATCCAGAAGAGAAAAGGAATGGTGTTTTATAATAGATCCTCTTGACGGGACAAAAGAATTTATTAAGCGTTCAAATGAATTCACAGTAAACATTGCCTTGGTAAGAAATCAGAGGCCGGTGTTAGGGGTGGTTTATATCCCTGCTTTGAACGATGTTTATTACGCTGTAAAAGGTGAAGGCGCTTTTAAGATGAGTAAGGATCAGCGGCCTGAAAGGATATGGGTCTCAGATCGTACAGAGGATATCAGAGCTGCTGTCAGCAGATCTAACTCTCCTTCTAACATAAAAGAGATACTTGAAGGCTACGGCATAAAGAATATAATTTTTGCAGGAAGTGCTTTAAAGGGCTGTCTTATAGCTTCCGGAAAAGCGGAAATATACTACAGAGGGGGGCTGACCTCGGAGTGGGATACGGCAGCTATGCAGTGCGTTATCGAAGAGGCGGGAGGAATACTGCGCCAGCTTGACGATAGTGAAATGCTGTATAACCGCGAGGACACATTGAATAGAAAAGGATTTTATATCCTTAACAGAGAAGAGAACAAGATCAAACTGAAAGAAGGTACCGATATATAATGAAGGACTATCAGGAAATATTAAAAGGGTATCAGGCAGAAATGGTGGATACTCTTAAAGAACTGATCTCCATAAAAAGCGTGGTTTCAGAAGCCGAGGGGAATATGCCTTTTGGCAAAGGCGTGGACGATGCCTTTACTTACATGCTGGATAAGAGCAAAGCTCTTGGATTCAGAACTTTCGACGCGAACCGTTTCGGCGGTCATGCGGAAATGGGAGAAGGGGATGAGTGTATGGGAATACTTGCTCATCTTGATGTTGTTCCGGAGGGTGAAGGATGGACATATGATCCTTTCGGAGGGACTATAGAAAACGGAAGGATGTACGGAAGAGGCACTAACGACGATAAGGGGCCGGCTGTAGCGGCATTGTATGCTATGAAGGCGGTTATGGAAAGCGGAGCGCCTCTGAAAAAGAGGGTAAGACTTATCTACGGCTTGGATGAAGAAGTAGGTGAGTGGGAAGGTATAGTAAAGTATCTTGAAGAGGCCGGAACTCCTGACTTTGGATTTACTCCTGACGCAGACTTTCCGTTGGTACACGCCGAAATGGGGATCCTTGTATTTGATATCGTTAAGAAGTTTAAGAAAACTCCTAAGCAGGGGATAATTCTTAAAAGCATTAACGGCGGACAGGCATATAACATGGTGGCTGACAAATGCAGCGCTGTTATCACAGCAGACAATTATTCTCTTATAAAAGAAAAAGTGGATGATTTCAGAAAAAGAACAGGTTATGAGATCTCATACAAACCAAAGGGAAGAAGTCTCGAGATACTTACTGAAGGAGTGCCTGCCCATGGCGCAAGACCGGATAAGGGACTTAATGCGGTATCTGTTATGATGTTTTTCCTTAAAGAGATAAACTTTGAAAATGATGATGTTAATGACTTTGTTCAGTTCTATAATGATAAAATAGCATTTGACCTCCATGGCAGAAATATAGGTGTGGGTTTCAAAGATGAAGTTTCCGGGAATCTGATTTGGAACACAGGAGTCATTAGATGTGATGAGGAAATGGGAAGTTTCACTATAAACGTAAGATATCCTGTGACAGGCACTATGGAGGCTGTTTATGAGGGTATGGCTCCTCATCTGGACGAATTCGGATGCGGGGTGGTAAAGGGACCTCATAAGGAAGGAATATATATTCCTGAGGATGATAAACTGATAGTGACACTGATGGATATATACAGAAAACATACCGGGGATAATGAAACAAAACCTATAGTTACAGGAGGAGGAACATATGCAAGAGCTATGAGCAACGCTGTAGCTTACGGCATTAAGTTCCCGGGAGAGGAAGCTACCGAGCATCAGAAAAACGAATATATAGATATCAATAATATGATGAAAGGCGCCGCTATTTATGCGGACGCGATCTACAGGCTTTGCTGTGAAGAATAGCGAGGGATGTATTATGATTAAAGAGTTTCATACAGCAAGTGAAAAAGAAACGAAAGAAATAGCCGGGGATTTTGCCGCGGAGCTTAAACCGGGAGATATAGTCTGTCTTTACGGGGATCTGGGCTGCGGAAAGACTGCTTTCAGTCAGGCGGCAATAGAGGCTTTGGGAGTGACTGAAATGGTCACAAGCCCTACATTCACTATAGTTCGGGAATATGAAGGGAAATTCCCTGTATACCATTTTGATGTTTACAGGGTACATAGTGAAGAAGATATGTTTGAGATAGGGTATGAAGATTATTTCTATGGCAAAGGAGTTTGCTTTATAGAATGGGCAGAGCTCATAGAAGAGCTTTTGCCGGAAAAGGTATATAAAATATATCTTCAGTATACAGACGAAGAAGACGGGAGGATGATCCGAATTGAATATCCTGGCAATTGAGACAACGGCGGCATTTGCATCTGCAGCAATAATCGATAAGGATGAATGTGTTCATGAAGTCATATCTGAAGGCAATTTTACTCATCTTCAGAACCTTATACCTTTAGTTGACCAAGTGTTGGAAGAATGCGATATGAAGCTGGAGGAGATCGAAGGGATAGCCGTTTCCAGGGGACCGGGATCTTTCACCGGAATAAGGATAGGCGTATCGACCGCCAAGGCTTTGGCACAGGCGCTGAATGTTAAGGTGGCTCAGGTGCCGACGTTAAAAGCTATGGCTTTGAATTTCTATAATTTTGGCGGAATAGTATGCCCCATCCTTGATGCCAGACGAGATCAGGTGTATTCCGCAGCATATGTGTTTGAAGAAGATGAACAGGTAGAACTTTATCCGGAAGGCGCATATTATCTTGATGAGGTGATAGATAAGCTGGGAGGAAAAGGCCCGGTGATCTTTATAGGGGATGGAGTCAGCTCCGAAGTCATTAGGTCTAGACTTGAAGAAGAGATCGGAAGAGAAGCCTTTTTTGCTGCCCCTGAAAAAAGGATACAGACTGCAGAAATGGTGGCTGTACTGGGGCTGGAAATACATAAGGCGGGCGAAGCGGTGTCCTATGTGGAAGCTCAGCCTGAATATCTGAGAAAATCGGAAGCAGAGAGAAATCTGGAGTTAAAAAAATGCGGACAGAAACAGCAATAAGAAGGATGACATCCGATGATATAGAGGAAGTCCTTATGATAGAGGAAGCATGCTTTAAGGATCCTTGGTCTAAAGAAGCTTTTGAATCTGAAATGAGCGGGCTTAACCCCTGCGTTTATTTTGTGGCAGTGAATCAAGGAAAGATCTGCGGCTATATGGGGATATGGCATATTTTAGATGAGGGGCATGTGACAAATGTAGCTGTTCATCCTGACTTTAGAGGTCAGGGGATAGGCAGGATGCTGGTGGAGACTACTGTTTCCGACGGCATATCAAAGGGTCTGAATGCTTTTACTCTTGAAGTGAGGAAAAGCAATGACACGGCTCAGGAACTTTACAAAAAATGCGGATTTGAATCCGTGGGAATAAGAAAAAGATATTATGCTGATAATGAAGATGCCTTGATAATGTGGCGTCGGATCTGATAAAAAGAAGAATTCGGTATAAAACCTGTTCTCGGAAAGATACTAAGTACAAGTAATTCTTTCTGGGAGGGTTTTTATGAGATATGACGACAGAAATGAGTATTATGACTATAATGAAGAAATGTGTTTCGCCGCAGTGAACTGTAAAAGCTTTAAAAGGCGAAGAAATGTAAACTCTTTTAACATGTCAGACTACAGAGCCTGCGACAACTGTGTACATTACACTGCAGACCGAAGATGCTGCGTCAACAAACAGGATACGGAAGTATTCAGGAATTCTCTTTGGTAAGAGAGGGGAGACAATGAATCTTAGACCACCGAAAAACGGAAAAGAATATATATGCTTGGCAATAGAGTCCAGCTGCGATGAAACCTCGGCAGCGGTAGTGGTGAACGGAAGGAAAGTGCTTTCCAATATCATATCTTCACAGATAGATATACACAAGGAATACGGCGGAGTAGTTCCGGAAATTGCTTCAAGACATCATTTGAATAATATAAATCCCGTCATAGACAGTGCCTTGGAAGAGGCAGGGATAGGATTGAAAGATATAGATTTTATAGGCGTTACCAACAGACCGGGGCTTATAGGAGCACTGCTTATAGGTACAGCAACAGCAAAAGCTCTTGCTTATGCTTTGAAGGTGCCTCTTATAGGGGTGCATCACATAAGAGGACATATCTGTGCAAACTATATTGCGGATACAGAACTGGAACCGCCTTTCACATCTCTTATAGTGTCCGGCGGCCATTCCACTCTTGCGGATGTAAAGGGATATACGGACTATGAGATAGTTGGCCAGACCAGAGATGATGCTGCGGGAGAAGCCTTTGATAAGGTGGCAAGAGTTCTGGGCCTGGGCTATCCGGGAGGCCCTTTGCTGGACAAGCTGGCAAAAGAAGGCGATCCGGAAGCAATACATTTCAAGAGGGTATATCTTGAAAACGACAGCTATGACTTCAGTTTCAGCGGCACCAAGACCGGAGTTCTGAACTATCTCAATGGAAAGAGACAGAAAAAAGAACCGGTAAACGATGCTGATGTAGCAGCAAGCTTCCAGGCTGCGGTAGTGGAAGTTTTGGTAAACAAAAGTATAAAGCTGGCTAAAGAAAGAGGAAGGGACAAGATAGTCCTTGCAGGAGGAGTTGCAGCCAACAGTTGCCTGAGAAAAACTCTGGAAGAAAAATGCAGAGAAAACGGTATAAAGCTTTGCATGCCTCCGATGATCCTCTGTACAGATAACGCGGCTATGATCGGTGCTGCAGCGTATTATGAATTTATCAAGGGAAGCAATGGTGACGGCATGGATCTTGATGCTTATGCCACTGCAGCTTTATAAAACAGCTAAAAAATACCCATCAAGAAATCTATCTTGATGGGTATGATTTTGTTCAGATGTTTTGTTCTGTGTATTAAACAGCGTCTTCCACGTATTTGGTCAAATCGCCAACGAGGGAGAATTTTTCGGCTTCTTCATCAGGGATCTCAATGCCGAACTCGTCTTCTATAGCCATGATGATTTCTACAGCATCCAGTGAATCAGCTTCCAAATCTTTGGTCAAAGAAGTTCCGAGAGTTATCACTGAATCGTCTTCCAGTGCGAGCTGTTCAGCAATGATCTCTTTGATTTTTTCAAATATCATAATTTACCTCCAAGTTAAGGAAAATAGTTTCCATATTCTGTGATTTTAATGTAAATAATTATATAGGAATGTATACAAAGGTGCAACTTTTTAATATTAAAAATTTGTTAAATATTATTACCCCAGCCATTCCTCATAAAGCTGTTCCAAGACTGCTTCGGCTTCCTTGAGTTCGATATCAGCTGCCCTCATTTTATCGGGGCTGGAGAAGACTTCTTCAAGGCACATATATTCGTGAAGTTCTGTTATTCTCTTTTCTAGAGCTGAAATGTTTTCTTCAAGCTTTTTCTGTTCTTTTTTCTTGTTTCTTTCTGCTTGAGCCTTTTCTTTTTCTTTACGTCGTTCCTCTTTCAGCTTAGTTTTTGTCATGGCTGTTTCCGGAGCAGCTGTAGGCAAATCTCCTTCTTTTTCCGCTGCAGAAAACTGAGCTTTTTTCTCGAGATAATAATCATACTGCCCAAGATATTCAGTCAAGCCTTTTTCTTCAAGTTCCAATATCCTTGAAGGGATCTTGTTAAGGAAATACCTGTCGTGGGATACCATAAGGAGCGTCCCCGGGAAATCCAGAAGAGCATCTTCAAAAACTTCCTTGGACGGTATATCCAAATGGTTTGTGGGTTCGTCCATTACAAGAAAATTTGCTCCGGTCATCATTATCTTAAGAAGAGAGAGCCTTGCCTTTTCTCCTCCGCTCAATGAACCTACTTTCTTGAACACGTCATCTCCTCTGAAAAGAAAACTTCCGAGTATATTTCTCAGTTCCTTTTGAGTGTAAAGCCTGTAGCTGGAATGCAGCTCTTCCAAAACCGTCTTTTCGGGGTTTAGAAGATCCTGTTCCTGATCATAGTAGCCTATCACTACGTTTTGACCGATTTTTACTGTGCCGGTATCAGGGGATGCCTTATCCAGCAGTATCTTTAGAAGGGTCGTCTTCCCGGTGCCGTTTGAACCTATAAGGCAGATGCGTTCATCTTTCTTTATATCAAACTCTACGTTTTCAAAAAGCTGTCTTGTCTCGAAGGACATTGACAGATCCTTGCCGGAGGCTACATCGTTGCCGCTGTTTATACCGGTTTTAAAATGAAGCTTCATTCTGTCAAAAGAAGTTTCCGGTCTTTCAAGTCTTTCCATTCTGTCCAGCATTTTTTCTCTGGACTTTGCTCTGTTGGCAAGCTTTTCTGTGCCGTGCTGTTTAAAACGGCGTATCATCTCTTCCTGTTTTTCTATTTCTTTTTGATTAGCTTCATAAGCCTTCATTGCTGCTGCTTCTTTTTCTTTTTTTCTTGTGATGTAATCGGTGTAATTACAATTGTATATAGAAAGAGAGTGATTCTGAACTTCAAAAATACGAGTTACTGTTTTATCAAGAAAATACCTGTCATGTGAGATAAGTATTATAGTTCCCGGATAAGATCTTAACTGAAGCTCCAGCCATCTTAAAGTGTCTATATCAAGATGATTGGTAGGTTCATCCAGCAGAAGGATATCGGGCTTTTTGATAAGCAAAGTACCCAGAGAAAGCCGAGTCTTCTCCCCGCCGCTCAAAGAATCTATTTTCTTTGAATAATCGCTTTCGGAGAATCCAAGCGCTGTCAATATGCCTTTTATTTCGCTTTTATAACCGTACCCATTCTGGGCTGCAAAATCATCTGAGAGACGAGCATATTCTTCCATTAGAGTGTCGGTGTCTTCCCCTTTAGAGGCTTTTAAGGAGATCTCATCCGCTATTGAGTTTATCCTTTCCTCCATTGCTATTATGTGAGAGAAGAAAGAAAGGAATTCTTCATATATAGTTTTTTCGCTTTCGAAATTTCCGTGCTGTCTGAGATAACCCATTTTTGCACCCGGAGTTATGGATATTATGCCGTCATCAGGTGACAGTGCACCGCCGATGATATTCAGAAGAGTGGTTTTACCGGCGCCGTTAAGTCCTACAAGTCCTATGCGGTCTTTTTCATTTATATTAAAAGTTATATTATTTAAAATATTATCTATACCATAAGATTTACTGACATTTTTTGCTGATATTATAGTCATTAATATTTCCTTCCGTTTTTTAATGTTGCCGGCGGATATTATATCTATCCGTTTATTTCGCGGATATTATACCATAGAATCTTTTTATTTGCGAAAATTTATGTTATAATTACATATAAACTTTGTGCACAAAGGAGTTGTACTTATGTATTCAAAAGAAAAACAACGGGTATCCCCGTCTGTTATACGAAGACTCCCTAAATACAGAAGGTCTTTACTGGAACTTCAGAGCAGAGGTATTTCAAGGATATCATCAAAAGAGCTCAGCAGGATCACCGGTCTTACCGCTTCACAGATAAGACAGGATCTGAACAATTTTGGAGGGTTCGGTCAGCAGGGTTACGGATATAATGTAGAAGAACTGTTCAAAGAAGTCGGGGGGATCCTTGGTCTCGATAAAGAATATAATGTGGTTCTTGTAGGGTTCGGGAATCTCGGTCAGGCTGTAGCCAATTATCTGCAGAACAAAATAGGGTTTAATTTATCTGCTATATTTGACATCAATCCTAATCTTATAGGAACGGAACTTAGAGGAATAACTGTTCAGAATTTCTCCGGATTAAATCAGTTTATGAGAGAAAACAAAGTGGATATAGGTATCATTGCTACAGACAAGAGCAGTGCACAGAGTGTATCAAATATGCTTTGCGCCGGAGGAGTTAAAGGTATCTGGAATTTTGCACCGCTGGATCTGATAGTACCGTACTCTGTAGTGCTTGAGAATGTTCATCTAAGTGACAGTCTTTATACTCTCGCATATTACATAAACAATCACGGCAAATAGAATAATTGAATGAGGTGTTTGAGGTAAATTAAAATGCCCACAAATAAAAAAATGTGGCGTCAAGCCACATTTTTTATGTTCGTATATTAAGCTTCTACGATAGCATCTACTGGGCATGAAGCTGTGCATGCGCCACAGTCGATACACTGGCTAGCGTCGATTGTGAAAGCTGCGCCGCCTTCAACGATAGCGCCTACTGGGCATTCACCCTGGCATGAACCGCAACCGATGCAATCATCTTTAATTTTGTAAGCCATGATATTACCTCCTTCTATGATGACACTCCGTTACATAGTAACGAACTACGCAAACATTATAACAGATTAGTTTGCCTATAACAACATTTTTTTATTCGTAAATCAGAGTTTTAAAAAATAATTTGTAAGAATTTTGAAGAATCATGACAGGTGAAAGTATGGAAATTTACGGCTTGGTAGGAAAGAGCGGGACCGGAAAAAGTTACCAGTCTTTGAGCATCTGCAGGGAGCGAGGGATCCCTTGTTTGATAGACGATGGTCTTTTTATCGGACAAAACAGAATATACGGCGGAAAGTCTGCAAAAAGAGCCGGAACCAAGATAGGGGCAGTGAAGACTGCATTGTTTTCTGAAGACTCCCATAAAGAAGAAGTGGTACAGGCGATCAAAAAAAGAGATCCGGGATCCATCCTCATATTAGGAACTTCAGACAGGATGATCTATAGGATAGCGGAAAGACTGGAGCTTCCCGAACCAAAGGAACTGATAAGGATAGAAGATGTATGCAGTGAAGAGGATATAATGACGGCTCAAATACACAGGAGCCAGAGCGGAAAGCACGCTATACCTGTGGCTACGTTCCAGCTTAAAAGAGAATTCTCAGGTTATTTTTTGAGACCTTTGAAAATATTCAGAAGGGTGGGCACAAAGAGTACCGTTGTGGCGGAAAAATCAGAAGTAAGACCTACTTTCAGCTACCTTGGCGGATATACCATTTCTGAGAGAGCTGTTTACGATATCATAAAATGTGCTGTGGCTGAAAAGAGAGCTGTGCATAAGATCACCGGCATGGATATACTTAAAGAAGATACCGGAATGGGCATATATATGGATGTGATCCTGAAATACGGTATACGTGTAAAAGATGCGGCTGAAGATATGCAGGCAGTGATAAGAAAAGAAGTTGAAGAACTGACGGGATTCCATATAATAGGGGTCAATATAACTGTAAAAGGATTAGCATAAAGAAAAAGATCATGTACGATAGGATAAAAGAAGAGAATAACAGTGTATTTGTATATGGTGTGAGTGATTTTGAACCGAAAGATATTTTTGAATGCGGGCAATGCTTCAGATGGAATGAAAAGGAAGATGGCTCTTATTCCGGTGTGGCCTTTGGAAAGGCTGTAAATGTGGATTTCAGAAAAGAATCCCCTGACGGAACAGGAACTCTTGTTATAAAAAACTGCACCGAAAAAGATTTTAATAATATATGGAAGAAATATTTTGACTTGGAAAGGGATTATAGCGGGATAAAACAGACTCTTACCTTGGAAGATGAGGTGATGAAAACCGCAGTTGAGTACGGCAGAGGTATCAGACTCCTGAATCAGGATGAATGGGAAACACTGATATCTTTTATATTGTCTCAGAACAGAAATATCCCTCTTATAAAAAAGAGTGTTGAGGAGATCTGCAGAAGATATGGGGAGCAGATAAAAGATGAAGAAGGAAGGATATGTTATGCCTTCCCTACACCGGAGTCTTTAGCCAAGGTGCCTGTGAAAGAATTTGAAGAATGCAAATTGGGTTATAGAGCTAAATATGTTTCGGAAACCTCCAAGGCAGTAGCGCGGGAACCGGAAAAGCTCTACCGGATGACGAAAGCCTCTTATAAAGAAGCTTTTGATTATCTGACAGGATTATGCGGTGTAGGACCGAAAGTGGCAAACTGTATCCTGCTGTTTTCTATGGAAAAATACGGAAGTTTTCCGATAGATGTGTGGGTCAGAAGATTGATGTCGGTGCTTTACGGAACGGATGAGAATGATTTAAAGGAAATAAGAGAGTATTCCGATAAAAAATTCGGAAATTTGGGAGGATTTGCACAGCAGTACTTGTTTTATTATGCCAGAGAGAATAATATAGGCAAGTGAGATGTATTTCAGATAAAGAACAGATCATAAATTATATGAAAGAGAGAAAGAAGTATGATATTTACAGGAACCATAGTAAATGCCGCAGCTATAGTTGTGTGCGCTCTTTTAGGCACCTTCATTATCAAAAATGTGCCGGAACGATTTAATGAAATAATTATCAAGGCAGTTGGCCTTTCCGTATTGTTTGTGGGATTGTCAGGTGCTTTTGACAATGAAAACGTTATGCTCCTTATAATAAGCATGGTGGTGGGAAGCATAATAGGTGAATTCATAGATATAGACGGCAAAATGAACAAACTGGGAGACCTTGCAGAGAAAAAACTTGGATTTGGAGAAGGAAGTTTTTCAAAAGGATTTGTAACGGCTTCTATCCTTTTCTGTACAGGGTCTATGGCTATAGTAGGCGCTATGAACAGCGGCCTTTCTTTGGATCATAATATGCTGTTTGCAAAATCTATCCTGGACGGGGTGATCTCCATAGTATTTGCAGGAACTATGGGCATAGGCGTTGCCTTTTCGGCTATACCTATCCTTATATATGAAGGAGGCATAACTCTTATTGCATCTTTCGTTGGAGAGTTTATGACGCAGCAGATGATCACGGAAATGTCTGCTGTAGGCAGTTTGATCATAGCAGGAATAGGTTTTAATTTCCTGGATATCAAACAGATCAAGGTTGCGAATATGATCCCGGCAATGTTTGTTCCATGCGTTTATTTTGTATTTTTAGGCTTGATTTAAGGCAAAAAGAGATCTCGAAGATGGCATTTTAGTGAAAATAATTAAAAAAATCAAAAATTTTCAAATTTGTTTCATTTTGCTATTGAAAAACGGAAAAGAATGGTTATAATAAATGTTAGCACTCTAAGATAATGAGTGCTAACAATTTGCAAAAAATATTTTTAATATAATTAAGGAGGTTTTTTATGAATATTAAACCATTAGGCGACAGAGTCGTTATCAAAATGCTTGAAGCTGAAGAAAAATCAAAGGGCGGAATCTTCCTTCCAGGTCAGACAAAAGAAGAACCACAGATCGCTGAAGTAGTAGCAGTAGGCCCTGGAGATGTTCAGGATGGAAAAAATGTTCCTATGCAGGTAAAAGTTGGAGATAAGATCTTATTCCCTAAGTTCATGGGCGTAGAAGTAAGAGTTGGCGGCGAAGAACTCATCGTTATCTCAGAAAAAGATATCTTTGCTGTACTCGTTTAGTTTAGCGAAGAATAACATATTATACGGAGGAATATATAATGGCAAAAGAAATTAGATTCTCAGAAGACGCTAGAAGAAAAATGGAAGCAGGCGTTAATAAATTAGCTAACGCTGTTAAAATCACACTTGGACCTAAAGGCAGAAACGTTATCCTCGATAAGAGATTCGGACTTCCTATCATCACAAACGATGGTGTTACTATCGCTAGAGAAATCGAGCTCGAAGACAGATATGAAAACATGGGCGCTCAGATGGTAAAAGAAGTTGCTACAAAGACAAATGACGTAGCAGGCGACGGTACAACAACAGCTACACTCCTTGCTCAGATCATGATCAGAGAAGGTATGAGAAACGTTGCTGCAGGCGCAAACCCAATGGGCCTCAAAAAAGGTATGGAATTAGCTGCAGAAGTTGCTGTTGCAGAATTAAAGAAGATCTCAAAACAGGTTGACGGCAAAGCTCAGATCGCACAGGTTGCTTCAATTTCAGCAGGCGACAAAGATATCGGAGAACTTATCGCTAACGCTATGGATAAAGTAGGCGTTGAAGGCGTTATCACAGTTGAAGAATCTCAGTCAATGGGAACAGAACTGGAAGTAGTAGAAGGCATGCAGTTCGAAAGAGGATACCTCTCATCATACATGGTAACAGACAGTGAAAAAATGGAAGCTGTATTCGACCAGCCATTCATCCTTATCACAGACAAGAAGATCACTCAGGGCCAGGAATTAGTTCCTATCCTCGAACAGGTTTCACAGGTTGGCGGAAAACTCTTAGTTATCGCTGAAGACGTTGAAGGCGAAGCTCTTGCTGTATTAGTAGTAAACAAGATCAGAGGACTTATCGACAGCGTAGCTGTTAAAGCTCCTGGATTCGGTGACAGAAGAAAAGAAATGCTTAGAGATATCGCTATCTTAACAGGCGGTACAGTAGTAGAATCAGATCTCGGTATGGATCTTAAAGAAGCTACATTAGAAATGCTCGGAAGAGCCGGCTCAATCAAAGTTGACAAAGACAAGTGCGTTATCGTTAACGGTGCCGGAGACAAACTTAAGATCGAAGACAGAGTTAACCAGATCAAAGGCCTCATCGAAATCGAAAAATCAGATTTCAGCAAAGAAAAACTTCAGGAAAGACTTGCTAAGATGGCAGGCGGCGTAGCTGTTATCAAAGTTGGTGCTGCTACAGAAACTGAACTTACTGAAAGAAAATACAGAATCGAAGATGCTCTCAACGCTACAAGTGCAGCTGTTGAAGAAGGTTACGTATCAGGCGGCGGCGTTGCATTAGTAAACGTATATGCTCCGGTTGAAAAATTCGTTAAGACATTAAACGGAGACATCAAGACAGGTGCATCTATCGTATTAAGAGCTCTCGAAGAACCTCTCAGACAGATCGCTGCTAACGCTGGTTACGAAGGATCTATCATCGTAGAAAAAATCAAGAAGAGCAAGCTCGGCATGGGCTTCAATGCTGCTACAGAACAGTATGTAAACATGGAAGAAGCTGGTATCATCGACCCAACAATGGTAACAAGATCAGCTCTCCAGAACGCTGTTTCAGCATCAGCACTCCTTCTCACAACAGAAGCTGCTATCACTGATACAGAAGATCCAATGGCAAAACTCCACGGTGCTCCTGATTCAATGGGCATGGGCGGAATGATGTAATCGACCCCTATTAATGAAATATAACTTAACGGATGCTTTTAAAGCATCCGTTATTTTTTGTTTTTGATAATCCCTTGTAATGAGAGGCAAAATATTGTACAATGAACGTTAAACTATAACAATATTTAAGTTCGTTTTTATAGATGTAAGTTTAAGAGAGGAAGGTGTAGAATATGGCTTATTATTACGAAGAACCGTCAAGGACTTTCAGTGAGTATCTGCTGGTTCCGGGCTATTCTTCAGCAGAATGTATCCCTGCAAACGTTAGTTTAAAAACTCCGGTAGTTAAATACAGAAAGGGTCAGGAAGAACCTGCTCTGTCAATGAACATCCCTATGGTGTCAGCAGTAATGCAGGCAGTATCAGGAGAAAAAATGGGTATTGCCTTTGCAAGAGAAGGGGGCATCTCATTCATTTTCTGTTCTCAGTCTATCGAAAGTCAGGCTGAAATGGTGAGAAAGGTCAAAAAATTCAAGGCGGGTTTTGTTCAGAGCGATTCAAATATCAGACCGGATCAGACATTAAAAGATGTACTTGACCTGAAAGAAAAAAGCGGTCATTCAACTGTTGCTGTAACAGACGACGGAACAAGCCAGGGCAAGCTTTTAGGTATCGTAACAAGCAGAGATTACAGGATAAGCAGAATGTCTCTCGATGAAAAGGTCGAATCATTCATGACACCTTTTGAAAAGCTTATTTGTGCAAAAGACGGCATCACACTCAGCGAAGCAAACGATATAATCTGGGAACACAAGTTAAATGCTCTTCCTATCGTTGATGAAAATCAGAGACTTACAAATTTCGTATTCAGAAAAGACTATGCTGCTCATAAAGAAAACCCTAATGAACTTCTCGACGACAAAAAGAGACTGATCGTTGGAGCGGGTATAAATACAAGAGACTTTGCAGCCAGAGTTCCTGCACTGGTAGATGCCGGAGTAGATGTGGTTTGTATCGACTCTTCAGAAGGTTTCTCCGAATGGCAGAAGATCACTATAGACTGGATCAGAGAACATTATGGAGATACAGTAAAAGTGGGTGCCGGCAATGTGGTAGACAAAGAAGGTTTCAGATTCCTGGCGGAAGCAGGAGCTGACTTCATCAAAGTAGGTATAGGCGGCGGTTCCATCTGTATCACAAGAGAAACAAAAGGTATAGGCAGAGGTCAGGCTACAGCCCTTATAGATGTTTGCGAAGCAAGAGATGAATATTTTAAGGAAACAGGTATCTACATCCCTGTATGTTCCGACGGCGGTATCGTATATGACTATCATATGACTCTCGCTTTGGCTATGGGTGCAGACTTCCTCATGCTTGGAAGATATTTCTCAAGATTTGATGAAAGCCCGACAAACAGACTCAACATCAACGGAAATTACGTTAAAGAGTACTGGGGAGAAGGTTCAAACAGAGCAAGAAACTGGCAGAGATATGATATGGGCGGAGACTCCAAGCTTTCCTTCGAGGAAGGTGTTGATTCATACGTACCATATGCAGGAAGTCTTAAAGATAACGTAGGTCTTACACTCAGCAAGATCAGATCTACAATGTGCAACTGCGGAGCTCTTTCTATCGAAGAACTTCAGCAGAAAGCGAAGATCACTATGGTATCGGCAACAAGTATCGTAGAAGGCGGAGCCCATGACGTTATCCTTAAAGACAGAGACATCTCTGTGATGAACAGATAATAATTAAAGCAATATCATAAGACTCCCGGATGGGAGTCTTTGTTGTATAAATATATAGGCATCAGGAAGGACATAAAATGAAAGATGAGAGATTAAAGAAGCAGATGGAATTTGCTTTGGAGATAGATAAGGAAAAGAACATCTTCAGGCAGACTCACTTGTCAGGGAAGGGCAGAAGAGAAAACGATGCAGAGCATGCCTGGCATATGGCAATGATGATATATCTGCTCAAAGAATATGCTAATGAGGAAATAGATATTGCCAAAGCTATGATGATGGCCCTGCTTCATGATGTTGTAGAGATAGATGCGGGAGATACTTATGCATATGATACTGAAGGATTAAAGCTTCAAAAGGAAAAGGAAGCCAAGGCGGCAGAAAGGATATTCGGGCTGCTTCCTGATGATCAGAGAGATGAGATGAAAGCCTTGTTTGAAGAATTTGAGGCGCATGAATCGCCGGAAGCAAGATTTGTACGGGTGATCGACAACCTGCAGCCTTTGATGCTGAATGATTCAAACAGAGGAGGAGACTGGATAGAGCATAAAGTAACTAAATCCCAGATTTATAAAAGAAATCAGAAGACCGGAAGCGGATCTGAAAAACTGTGGGAGTATATTCAGGAACTTATTCAAAGGAATATAGACAGAGGGAGCATCAGAGATGAATAGCTGTCTGAATATTGCAAAGAGCGGATAAATAAAGTGCTGTTATACTCTGTTATAGGATGATATAATATTCAAAATATATAAAGGAGAGACGAGATGAGAAAAGAGATAAATTTATTTGATCACACAAATGAGATCATAAAGGAAATGCAGGAAGGTGCCCTGCTCACAACAAAATGTGATGGTAAAGTAAACACAATGGCTATCGGCTGGGGAATGCTGGGTATTCAGTGGAGCAAGCCTGTATTCGTTGCTATGATCAGAGAAAGCAGATATACAAAAGAGCTCCTTGAGAAAACAGGAGAATTCACAGTAAATGTTCCATATGGTGAGTATGACAAAAAGATATTGGGATACTGCGGGTCAAAATCAGGCAGAGACACAGACAAGATCAAGGATATGGGCCTTACTCTCGTTGACGGCGTGGCTGTAGACGTTCCTGCTATAAAAGAACTGCCTCTCACGTTGGAATGTAAGGTTATCTACAAACAGAAACAGGACAGCGCCGCTATTTCAGAAGCGGATAAATCTGATTTCTATTCAGATGAAGATTATCACATCTATTACTTTGCTGAGGTAGTAGGAGCTTATATAGTTGAATAGCAAAGATTGATATAAATAACGACAGCCCGGTGAACCGGGCTGTTTGCTTTTAGAGTTTAAGATCTGTGAAATCACTGCAGATCTTTTTTCTTGTGAAGGATCCTTAGGATCATTATAAGCATAAAGACTGTCCAAGATATCCCTTCTGCAAAGGCGATAGCTCTGCCGGCCACAAAAGGATCTAAAATATAAGAAAATGCAATACGGATCCCAAGTACTATTATACCAACTATACTGCAGAAAGTTATATCTCCTATCCCTTCAAGAACACCTCTTAAAAGTGTAGCTATCCCAAAGAGAACATAAAAACATGCCAGATCTTTGAAGAACAGTCTGCCGACTGAAAGAGCTTCTCCGGACACTCCGAAGAAAGCGACGAAAGCTGAACCAAAGAAGAACATGACTAAAGCAAGAGATACAGATACCCCTGTCATCATTGCAATACCCGACTTGAGACAGCTTTTTATTCTATCTGCGTCACCTGAGCCTTTGGACTGTGCGGTCATAGTGGATACGGCGGCACCCAAATTAAGTATTGGGAGCAGCATTATAGTGTCAACTCTGTAGGCGGTAGTGATGGCGAGAACTGTAACAGCTCCGAAACTGTTCATGAAGTTTTGGAGGATAAGATTCCCTGCAGATATCACACTGTTTTGGAAAGCCGGAGGAAGGCTGTAAGACAAACCTCCTTTTAATATGTTTTTGTCGAAAGTTCTGTATGAACGAGGTCTCAGGATATCCGGGTATTTTACTGATGCATAAACTATGATGAATATCGTCATAGATATTTGTGATATTAGTGTTGCCGCTGCGGCACCTTCCACTCCGTAACGCAGTATAGCAACGAACAGGATATCGAGAAGAACGTTTAAAACCGAGGAGATCAGCACAGAATAGAATGCTGCTTTTGTATTTCCTAAGGCTCTAAGCAATGCGGTGTACAGGTTATACAAAGCCAAAAAAGGTATCCCTGCAAGAATGATCCTAAGATATGGCAGCGAGTATTCCAGCATCTCGTCCGGAGTATCCATGAACTGAAGGATAGACCCTGAGAGTATAATTGCAGGGATCGCTAAGAAAATATATAGAATACAAAGCACAGGCAGAAATACAGACATGATATTTCTGATCTTTTCTCTATTTCCGCGGCCAAATTCATGGGCAGCCATTATTGATAGACCATAAGTAAGACCTATGATAGTATTTACCAAAAACATGGAAATAGAAGTTGTTGCACCGATAGAGCCAAGCTGAAGCTCTCCTTCTGCATGGCCTACGATGAATGCATCTGCCCAGCTGTAAAGTTGCTGCAAAATACCGCTCATTATCAGAGGCAAACTAAAGCGTATCAGTTCTGAAGCGATGGATCTGTTGTTTGACATAATTCTTTTCCTTAAATATAAAACAAAATATAAATAAAACCGTACAAAGACGTAGCCTTGTACGGTAGGTGCTCACCCGACTGTTAGATTATAACATAAAAAAGGGAGATGACTATATTTAATGGAATAATTTCTATTAAAATGCAAAAATAATACTATTATGCAACATTATTCTTGCGAAATCAGATAGGCTATAATAAAATAAAGTGTAAAATATTTGTATGTAAAGAATGAGAGGGAGGAATTTGGAATGAAACAGGATGTAATAGTAATTCTGGATCTTGGCAGCACAGAGAATACAGTACTTGCTCGTGCTATAAGAGACTTGGGAGTGTATAGTGAGATCCATCCTCATGATATCAAAGCAGAAGAACTTAAGGCTATCAAAAACGTAAAAGGTGTTATTTTAAACGGCGGAGAAAACAGAGTGGTAGACGGAGCGGCAGTAGAAGTGCTCCCTGAATTATATGATTGCGGATTCCCTATGATCTCTATAGATCATCCAACATCAAAATGCGCAAAACAGTATGCATCTATTCCGGCAGAAGAAGAACTTAAAAAGTTCGTGTTCGATGAATGCGGAGCTCTGGCAAACTGGAATATGAAAAACTTTATCGAAGATCAGGTTCAGCTCATCAGAGAACAGGTGGGAGATAGAAAAGTTCTGCTGGCACTGTCCGGCGGAGTAGACTCATCCGTTGTAGCTGCGCTTCTTATCAAGGCTATCGGCAAGCAGCTGGTATGCGTTCACGTAAACCACGGACTCATGCGTAAGAATGAATCAGAAAGCGTTATCGAAGTTTTCCAGAATCAGCTCAATGCAAACCTCATTTATGTAGATGCTGTTGAAAGATTCCTGGGCAAGCTGGAAGGCGTTGCTGATCCTGAAGAAAAACGTAAGATCATCGGAAGCGAATTTATTCGTGTATTCGAAGAAGAAGCAAGAAAACTGGAAGGTATAGATTTCCTCGGACAGGGAACTATCTATCCGGATATCATAGAAAGCGGAACAAAGACAGCTAAAATGGTAAAATCTCACCACAACGTTGGCGGACTTCCTGAAGATCTGCAGTTTGAACTGGTGGAACCTCTTAAACAGCTCTTTAAAGACGAAGTTAGAGCCTGCGGTGTAGAACTTGGACTCCCTGCATCAATGGTATATCGTCAGCCGTTCCCGGGACCTGGACTTGGCGTAAGATGTCTTGGAGCTATCACAAGAGACCGTCTTGAAGCTGTAAGAGAATCAGATGCTATCCTCAGAGAAGAATTTGAAAAGGCAGGACTGGATAAGAAAGTATGGCAGTACTTCACAGTAGTTCCTGATTTCAAATCAGTAGGAATGAAGAATCATGCAAGAACATTCCAGTACATGGTCATTATCAGAGCTATCAACACTATAGATGCAATGACTGCTACAATAGAATGTGTTGACTGGAGCATACTCCAGAAGATCACTGACAGGATCCTGGCGGAAGTGGATAACGTAAACAGAGTATGTTACGACATGTCACCAAAACCTCCTGCAACTATAGAGTTTGAATAAATCGAGTTGCTTAAAAAAGCCAGTGTTTATGCGGGTTTCAGCGATTTCGATTAGTCTTTTGATAACAAA
>JAFXHN010000069.1 GCA_017536365.1 Bacillota bacterium
ACCGGCAAAAACGCAGATACCACAGAATACTACTATTGTGTAGTTACCGCTAAATACACTGATAATAATGAAATTGCAAGTAAGACTTCTGACACCATTACTGTAACAGTAGGTAAAAAGGCACCTGATTATACAGCGCCTGTGGCAGTAACCGACATTAAATATACAGGTAAGGCACAAGCACTTATTAAAGCCGGCACAGCAAACGGCGGAGTAATGATGTATAGTCTTGACGGTGAAGAATACGATGTGACCATACCAACAGCTACTGATGCAGGCGAGTATACCGTTTGGTATAGAATAGATGGTGATTCCAACCACAGCAATATTGATGCAAAGAGCATTACCGTACATATTGCAAAGGCTGATATGACCGGTATTACTGCAACGGGATACAGCGGTACTTATGACGGAACAGCACACGGAATTACAATAAACGGTTTACCTGAAGGTGCAACTGTTAAATATGGAAGTGCAGCTGAAAACTGTGATAAAGAAAGCCTGACTTATACTGATTATACTCATGGTGAAAAAACTGTATATTTCAAGGTTTCCAAAGAAAACTATAACGACTTTACAGGAAGTGCTGCTGTAAATATCAATAAGGCAACTCCTGAAGTAACCAAATGGCCTACTATCAACGGTACTGTTTATGTAAATGGTACTGCTTCCTTGAACAATGACGGTTCCGTTAAAAATGGCATTAAAGGTACTTTTGAATTAGCGCGAAACAAGTGGGATACAGAAGGAAACCATACTGTTACAGTAACCTTTAATTTTGCTGACAGTGAAAACTATTACTATGTAACAAATAATGAATTTACAGTTGATGTAGTTAAACGTCAGGTAAAAACTGTTGCGGAGCAGACTTCAATAACAAATAAGCTTTACGGAACTGAGCAGAGCGGATTAGGTCTGCCAGCTGCTGTAAATATTACAACAGCAGATGGTAAAGTATTTGAAGACATTCCTGTTACCTGGAGCGGATACAATGCAAATAACCTGGATGCACAAACTCTGACAGGAATTCTTGATCTGACAGAAATTACTGCGGAAGTAGAACAGCCTTCCATCGCTATTACTGCTTCAATTATCGTGGATCTTCAGGAAATCAATGCTGATACCTTCAGCTTTGAAGACAAAACAGCAACTTATAACGGCAATCAGATCAAACATGAAATCTCCGATGGTCTGACAGGCGTTGCTTCCATCAGTTACAGCTATGCAGGTAAAGGCGAAACAGTATATGAGGAATCTGCTGACGCGCCTGTTAACGCAGGTACTTATGATGTAACTGCAACCTTTACTATGGAAGAGGGTTACGCAAAAGTTGATGCAAAGACTGCAACTCTCACTATAGAAGGAGCAGAAGTTGCTGAGCCTGCTGTAAGTGGTACTTACATATACAATGGTGAAGACCAGACAGCAACACTTACCGGTGTTGAAACATATATGACCGTAACAGGAAATACACAGAAAAATGCCGGTACTCATACTATTACTGTATCTCTTGATAATAACCATAAATGGGCAGCTGGTTCTGACGGCAGCATCAGTTGGACAATTGACAAGGCTATATTAACAGTTACTGCGAAGGATCAGAGTATCTACACAGGCAGAACGGCACCTGAACTGTCTGAACCGGCTCTGGATACCCACTATACTGTGACAGGTCTTTTGGGAAGTGATGAACTGGGCGGAACTATTGTTATGAAGTATCAGAAGGATAGTGAGGATGTTGCTCCTGACACTGCTGTTGCCGGAAGCTATGATATAGTAATAGAAGGAGCAACTGTTCCTGAAGGCGGCAATTATAATGAGGATATTATCTATATTAATGGTACATTGACGATCAGTGTTAAATCCAGCTCCGGCATCAACCAGGTTAAGCCTGAATTCTCGATAGGCAGTACTGTAGATGAAGATACTGACGGTAACGTAAGCTTTTCAACAGAAAGCGCAAAGAAGGGCGATTCCGTGAACGTAATAATAACACCTGACACCTACTATCTTGTTGAAGGTGTAATTGTAAAGGATAGCGAGGGTAATATAATCGAAGTAACGGAAGTCGAGGATGGAGTATTCGAGTTTGAAATGCCTGAGAGCGAGGTAACAGTAGAGCCGATCTTCGCCTGGGATAATCCATTCACTGATGTAAGTGAAGAGTTATATTACGCACCATCAGTTGAATGGGCGCTGAAAAATAAGATTACTACCGGCACAGAAGACGGAACTACATTCAGTCCGGATGTTTTCTGTACCCGTGGAGAAATGGCAACATTCCTGTGGCGTGCAGCAGGATGTCCTGAACCGGAAGGTGACGACAACCCATTCATGGATGTTTATGATGATTTCTACTATGCGAAAGCAATTCAGTGGATTTACGAACAGGGTATTACAGGCGGAACAGATTACAATACATTCAGCCCTGATGTGCCATGTACACGTGCAGAAATGGTTACATTCCTGCATAGAGCATCTAATATGCAGAAGCCTGAGGAGAACTCGAATCCGTTTATAGATGTTCCTGTAGATTATTACACTGAAGCAGTTCAGTGGGCATATGAACAGGGAATTACAGGAGGAACAACTGAAACAACTTTCAGTCCTTACGAATTCTGTGCTCGTGGACAGATGGTAACATTCCTTTATCGTTTCTTTGAGGAATAATAATCATAAGCCGCTTCTGGCAGCAGCAGAAGCTGCAAGCTCGTAAGAGTTAAACCCATAGTTCGGAAAAACTGAACTATGGGTTTTGTTATATTAATGAAAAGAAAAATAGCAATAAAAAAAGACGGGAGACACACCGTCTTTTTCTCATTTACTTTGCATACTTAACTTGTATGCGGCACATCACATGGATGTGCGTGGGGAATAGGGTCGAGGCTATTCTGCGAAAGCTTTATTAAAGTTCTTGTTAAGTCTGGAAACTTTTCTTGATGCAGCGTTCTTGTGGATAACACCTTTAGCTGCAGCTTTCTTGAGTTTTTTCTCAGCTAATACGAGCTTAGCCTGAGCAGTTTCTTTATCACCGGCAGCTACAGCAGCTTCATAATGTTTAAGAACTGATTTGAGATGTTCTTTAACTCTTCTGTTTCTAGCTGTCTTCTTGTTGATAACACTGATTCTCTTTTTTGCAGATTTAATATTTGCCATTCATTTTCACCCCACTTTCGGTAAATATTGCAACAAATAGTATATAGTATTTTATTGTTTCAAGCAAGATTTATTTTCAAAAAAACGGGGAAAATACATATATATTTTCGACATGTGGAGGCGAATATGAAGGATATAAGTGTTAGGACCGACCTGGCCTTAGAGAGAAGAGATTTTCTCGTTGAAACGGGAGAAACAGAGATATCAGGTGTGGTTTCGGAAGAATACAGCAAAGGGAATATAAAGGTCACTGCTATCAGGATAGAAAACGAAGAAGCAGCATCAAAGATGGAAAAGCCTGCAGGGACATATATAACTGTAGAACTGCCGCCTATAGATGACTGTGAACCGGAAGACCGGGCAGACTGTGCAAAGATAATTTGCGATGAAATAAGAAAAATGTACGATATAAACGAGAATACAAAAACACTGGTCGTGGGCCTTGGGAACCATGATATAACTTCGGATGCTCTTGGACCTAAGACTGCATCGGGGATAATAGTAACAAGGCACAGATTCATCATACTGGGCAGAGATGGTTATAAAGACATATCCGATGTAAGTGTGATAACTCCGGGCGTTATGGGTACTACCGGGATAGAGACAGTGGATATGATTCAGGGGATAGTGGAAAAAACAAACCCTGATCTGGTTATAGCAGTAGATGCTTTGGCATCACGTAATGTTAGCAGAGTTACCACCACTATTCAAATGTGCGATACGGGTATAAGTCCTGGAGCAGGGGTCGGAAATCACAGAAAAGGGATAAACGAAGAAACTCTTGGAGTGAAGGTGATTGCTGTAGGGGTGCCTACGGTGATAAATACATCTTCAATAATTTATGATATCGTTTCGGAGTATTCAAAAAGACGGGATATAAGGAACAGTATAATGCTTGGACCTGTTGGAGATGCAATGAGAAATTTTTCACGGGAACTCAACAGAGATCCTCAAAGCTCGCAGAGACTCATATCCATGCTCCCGGAAAATATGATAGTGACGCCGGGAAATATAGATGAGATAATAACCGGATTTTCGGGGATACTGTCCGACGGGCTTAATCTGGCTCTCCATCCGGGGCTTAGTTTAGAGGATATAAACAATTATATAAACTGAGCATATTTAACGATCGATACTCATATAGTTTCTAAGTATTAGGTTTGATTTTCTAAAGATAAAACTTCGGGACGGTGAGACTGTATGAGACAAAAGAAAATGAGATATAGGAAAAGAGCACCTCTCGCACTGCTGTTCATTATCGTGATAGCTGTATCGGGAGTATGCCTCGCTTTCACATCTCAAAATGCTGACAGTTATGAAGGTATTGATGAGATCAGGTATATTGCCTCTGCCTTGGCGGGAGCAGGAGAAGGAGAAGCCGGGACAGAAGGACCTGAAACTCCGGAGGTCACAAGGAGCAGTTATGATACAAGAGCAGAGGAAGAAGTATCGGGCACAGGAAAAATAGCTGCTATGTTCATAAATTCTGCCATTTCGGACGGAAGGGAAAAAGAACGTTCGGAAGAGGGTGAAGGAGTCATAGTGTCTTCCGCTGCTGAAGAAAAGAACAGCGAAGGGATTTCTGAGCCGGTCATATCAGATGTTAAAGGTGCTGTGTTTATATACCATACTCACAGTACAGAGTCTTACGAGCCTTATTCAGATGGGAATTATCATATTACAGGCAATGAGGGCACTGTAAGGAATGTTGCAGATGAACTGGAAGCGTCCCTTAAAGCAAAAGGTATAACGGTTTATCATGACACAACTCTTCATGACAGCCCTTCTTATACAAATTCTTATGGAAGATCCCTGCAGACTGCAAAAAACTATCTTGCTCAGTATCCTGATATAAAAGTGGTCATAGATCTTCACAGAGATGCGATGCCTTCCTCCGGTAAAAAGTATTCTACAGTTACGGTGAATGGAGAGACTGCTTCGTCTTTTAATATAGTTGTGGGAAAGCAAAACGACAATTACCCTCAGCTTATGGTCTTTGCAAATAAGATGATAGAAAAAGCAAATGAATTATATCCCGGTTTTGGGGGGAGGATAATAGAAAGGGACTACAAATTCAATCAGTATCTTTCGGACCATTATCTTCTTCTGGAGGTAGGGAATAACGGAAATACGATCTATGAGACTGAAGCTTCGGGAAGGCTTCTTGCGAATGTTTTGGAAGCTGTGATGAGAGAGATATGAGATACGAAAAGAACATTGAGATAAAAAGAAAAAAGATATTTATGTTAAAAAAGGTGATGGCTTCTGCCGTTGCCTTTTTAATAGTTTTCAGTATAGCTGCAGTGGATAGAAACTGCGCACAGGCCTTTGGAAAAGAGGAAATGATAATCCCTCAAATAAGGCTGGTGGAGGATGGAAGGGTCAAAATAGAAAATTTTTGGGGTGAGTTTTACGTTGGACGGTAGGAACAGAAAATTTGTTGCGTGAACTGTATTTTCCAATTATAATTGGTACAAGAAAATATCGGAGGGAAAACAAGTGTCCTATAGAGATTATATTAGAAATTTCAGTATCATTGCACATATAGATCATGGTAAATCTACCCTTGCGGACAGGCTTTTGGAAAAGACAGGCTTGGTGTCGGAGAGAGACATGAAAGAACAGTTTCTGGACAACATGGACATTGAAAGGGAAAGAGGTATAACCATCAAGCTTCAGACTACAAGAGTAGTGTATAAAGCTAATGACGGAAACGAATATATTTTTAATTTGATAGATACTCCGGGCCATGTGGACTTTACCTATGAAGTATCAAGAAGCCTTGCGGCATGTGAAGGGGCGCTTCTTATCGTAGATGCAACACAGGGTGTGGAAGCACAGACTATGGCTAATGCTTATCTTGCGTCAAATGAAGATCTGGAGATCCTGCCGGTCATTAACAAGATAGATCTGCCCAGTGCAGATCCTCAGATGGCTATAGACGAGATAGAGGAAATGCTGGCTATCGAAGCCCATGATGCTCCTCAGGTTTCTGCAAAAGACGGAATAAATATCGACGTGCTTTTGGAAGCAATTGTAAATAAAATACCTTCACCGGAGGGGGATGAAAATGCGCCTCTCAAAGCGCTTATCTTTGATTCGGTTTACGATAACTATAAAGGCGTGATCATTTATACAAGGATAGTAGACGGCAGAGTTAAAAAAGGTGATATGATACGTCTTATGGCTACAGGCAAAGTATACGAAGTGACCGAAGTGGGTATACTTGCACCGGGTCCTGTGCCTTTCAAAGAACTTAAAGCCGGCGAGGTAGGATATATCACTGCCAGCATCAAGCAGGTTGCAGATGCCAGAGTCGGTGATACCATAACAAACAATGATGAGCCTACAAGCGAACCGCTCCCGGGTTACAGACAGGTCCAGTCAATGGTTTATTGCGGTATTTATCCTGCAGGAACAGAAAAGTACGAAGCTGTTAAAGATGCTTTGGAGAAACTTCAGGTAAATGATGCAGCCTTTGTTTTCGAGCCCGAAACTTCTCAAGCCTTAGGCTTCGGTTTCAGATGCGGTTTCCTGGGTCTTCTGCATATGGAAATAATAGTTGAAAGACTTGACAGAGAGTTCAATCTTTCCATCGTTACAACTTCTCCGAGCGTAATCTACAGAGTTACAAAAACCGACGGGGAAGAGCTTATGATCCAAAACCCATCAAATCTTCCTAATATGGTTGAGATAGCAAAAATGGAAGAGCCTATGGTAAAGGCTAATATCATGATACCTAATGAATATGTAGGAGCTATCATGGAGATCTGTCAGGAAAGACGTGGCAGGATGGACCATATGGAATATATCAGCGAAAACCGCGTAGTGCTTGAATATATAATGCCTCTTAACGAAGTTATTTATGATTTCTTCGATGCATTGAAATCAAAGACAAGAGGCTACGGTTCTCTTGACTATGAATTCATAGGATATGAACAGTCCAAACTGGTCAAACTGGACGTTCTTCTTAATAAAGAACTGGTGGATGCTTTCTCTATGATAGTGCATGAAAGCAAAGCTTATGCGAGAGGAAGATTTGTCTGCGAAAAACTCAAAGACATAATACCTATGCATCAGTTTGAAGTGCCTATTCAGGCTTCCGTAGGAACAAAAGTCATCGCCAGAGAAACTGTTAGAGCATACCGCAAAGACGTGCTTGCAAAGTGTTACGGCGGAGATATTTCACGTAAAAAGAAGCTGCTTGAAAAACAGAAAGAAGGTAAAAAGCGAATGAGACAGTTTGGCTCTGTTGAGGTGCCTCAGGAAGCCTTTACCGCAGTTTTAAAATATGATGAAAAATAAAAATGTAAAAACAACAGGGGTATATGTGCATATACCCTTTTGTGTAAAAAAATGCAATTATTGCGACTTTCTTTCCTTTGCCTCAGATGATAAGACTAAGGAAAGATATATAAATGCGTTATGCAGAGAAATATCCGCATACTGCGAAGATAAAAAAATCGCGGCGGATACTGTTTTTATAGGAGGCGGAACACCTTCGGTCCTTAAGCCCGAACTCATCGAAAGACTCATGAAGACTGTAAGAGAAGGTTTTTCTCTTACGGAAGATTGCGAGATCACCATAGAAGCCAATCCCGGCACCGTTGATGAAAAAAAGGCTGAGGTATACAGGGATGCAGGCATAAACCGTATCAGTCTCGGAGTACAGTCCTTGGATGACGATATTTTAAAACGGTTAGGCAGGATCCACAGCAGAAAAGAGTTTTTGAAAACCTATGAACTGCTCAGGAACAAAGGATTCGATAATATAAACACGGATCTGATGTTTTCTCTTCCATCTCAGAGCTTCGATAAATGGAAGGAAACCCTGGAAGAGATCATATCTTTAAAACCGGAACATATATCCTTTTACAGCCTTATAATTGAAGAAGGAACACCGTTTTATGATGAATGGCTAAAAGGCAGTCTAAAGGAGATTTCAGACGATGATGACAGAAGGATGTATCATTACGCTTCGGATAAACTTAAAGAAAAAGGATACATCCATTATGAGATATCCAATGCGGCTCTGCCCGGAAGGGGATCAAGGCATAATCTAAAGTACTGGAGCATGGACGAATATGCGGGATTTGGCCTGGGAGCCCACTCTTTTATCGATGGTGTAAGATATGAGGATACTCATGATATGGAGGAGTATTTGCTGCTGTACAGCGGAGATCTCAGATCACGGAAAGAAAGATATAATGTAATAAACAGAAACACTGTAAAAGACAACGCAGAGGAGTTTGTATTTACCGGACTGAGAAAGCTTGAAGGTATATACAAAGATGATTTTCACAGGCTTATCGGAAGAAGTATATATGATATATATTCGGAAGAAATAGCTAAAATGGTAAAAGAAGGACTGCTGAAAGATCATGGCGGCAGGATCGCTCTTACTACAAAAGGTGTAGATATTTCAAATTATGTTATGAGGGAGTTTATAAAAGACGAATGGAAACTGTAAGAATAGAGATAACGGAATACATAGATGATCTGGCTTCGAATTTTTTTGCTGAATCCATAGGAACTGTGCCTAAGGATAATGAAGCTTTGTTTACAAGAATGAGGGTAAAGAAAAATATAGGATCCGAAGCAGAGGTGGCATGGGATGAGGAAAGCTTAGATATTAAGGTGACCTTGAAACCGGGAGAAACCTGTATTAAAGAAAAGGATTCTCTTTTGGAAAAATTCTATATAATCGAGTGGGAAAAAGCATATAAAAAAGCTGTTTTAAGAGAAATCCTGCTTAGGATAGCAGGTGAATGATCCGTCACTTCCGTGACGGATCTGTTGCTTTTTTGTCATAAAAAAAACACAAATAATGGTCTAAAAAATCAGTCAAAGGCATTGACATAATTATCATAGGGTGGTAATTTATATTTAACGATTAGCACTCAATGATAGAGAGTGCTAACAAATGAAGGGTGATATATATGGAATTGACAGAAAGAAAATTAAGAATACTTCAGGCGATCATTGATGACTTTGTGTTTTCAGCGGAACCTATCGGATCAAGAACTCTGTCTAAGAAATATGAATTAGGAATCAGCCCTGCCACCATTAGAAATGAGATGGCGGATTTGGAAGAAATGGGATATCTCACACATCCTCATACTTCTGCGGGAAGGGTCCCTTCGGATAAGGCTTACAGATTATATGTAGACAGTCTTATGCAGAGAGCTCCTGTACCTGAGGTCCAGCAGGCTGCCATAAGAAGCAGACTCAATGAAAATCTCAGTGAGCTCAACAAGACTATAGAACGTGCAGCCACACTGCTGTCTGAGATAACCAATCTGACAGCTTTTGCTCTTACTCCAAAGGAAGATACAAACAGGCTAAAGTATATAAATCTTCTTCCTGTGGACGAACGGTCTGTTGTCCTTATGATCGTTACAGAGACGGGAAAGGTAAGCAACACTGTTCTTCGTCTTAAAACAGGGTATGATGCTAGAAAGCTGGAGATACTTTCAAAGATGCTTACCTACAACTACAGAGGGAAAGAACTCAGCAGTATACTTACTGTGGATATCATAAAATCTGTAGAAGTTGACATAGAAGCTATGAGCGGCCTTATGGAAAATATAATGCCGGAATTTCTCAGGACACTGGAAAAGATGCTGGATACAGAGTTATATATGGAAGGTCTTACTAATATATTCAATATTCCGGAATATAACGATATCGATAAAGCAAGGATGTTCATGGGGATGCTCAATAAAAAAGAAAGGATCAGCAAGGTCCTTGATGAAAGAGCTGACGGCATCATGATAACCATCGGAGAAGAAAACACTGACGATGAAATGAAGGACTGCAGTCTAATAACCGCTACTTACAGAGTAAACGGAAAGTTTATAGGGAAGCTGGGAGTTATAGGTCCTACAAGGATGAAATACGACAAGGTAACATCCCTTATCGAATTTATGACTGACAATCTGAGCAGCACATTCAAAATTGCTGAAGATACAGATGAAGAATATTAAGACAAGAAGGTGGGTATATGACAGATAAGGAAAAAGAATTAGAAGAAGCGATCGAAGAAGAGGCAAAAGAAGAAGGGACAGAGGAAACTTCAGGGGAAACAGTTGAAGAAAAAGATGAACTTCAGGAAGCCAACGACAAGTATATGAGACTGGCGGCTGAATATCAGAATTTCAGAAAACGTACAGAAACAGAAAAACAGAGCATTGCAGTATATGCAAACGAAAGGATCGCAAAGGATCTGCTCAATGTAGTTGACAGCTTTGAAAGGGCTATATCAGCTGAAAGTGCTGATGAAGGGTTTAAAAACGGTGTAGTGCTTATTTACAAACAGCTTATGACTGTTTTAGGCAATTTCGGAGTGGAAGCTATAGAATCGGAAGGTAAGGAATTTGATCCTAATTTCCACCACGCAGTGCTTTCGGAAGAGGCTGAAGGCGTGGAAGCAGGAATGGTGCTCATGGAAATGCAGAAAGGTTATCTGCTTAGAGACAGAGTTATAAGACCTGCTATGGTAAAAGTTTCAGTTTAAAATATATTTATAAAATAAATCAGAATTAAAGAGGAGATGTAATTATGGGTAAAGTAATAGGAATCGACTTAGGCACAACTAATTCATGCGTATCAGTTCTTGAAGGCGGAGAACCTGTAGTAATAGCAAATGCGGAAGGCAACAGAACTACACCATCTATCGTAGGCTTTGCTAAAAACGGCGAAAGACTCGTTGGGGAAACAGCAAAAAGACAGGCTATCACAAACCCCGACAGAACAATAAGCTCCATTAAACGCCAGATGGGCAGCAACTACAAAGTAACCATTGACAGCAAAGCTTATTCTCCTCAGGAGATCTCCGCT
>JAFXHN010000070.1 GCA_017536365.1 Bacillota bacterium
AAAGTTAATGCAGAAGAGATGAAAAGAAAGAGAGAAAGGAAAGGATATTATGAGCGATAAAGTTTATATTGATGTGCTGCTTGTGCAGCCATTAAAACCGCCGGAACTTGTTAGAGTTGAGGATGAATTAGAACCTTTACAGAAGCTTGTCGGTGGGGATTTGGAAGAGTATATGCCATTTGGAGACGATGTGGCACTCATCTGTAATCAGGAAGGAAAGTTTCGTGGAGATACACTGAACAGAGGAATATATGGTAAAGATGGAGAATTGCTGGATGTTATTGCCGGCAATTTTTTTATTTGCTATGCACCAATAACAAGCGAAAACTTTCTGTCATTATCTGAAGAACAGGTCAAAGAATATACGGAAAAATTCAAGTATCCTGAGCTGTTTTTCAGAGGAGAAGATGGAAAAATCTTCGGTAAGAAGCTGATGCGTGTAGCACCAGATTTAGAGAGATAAGGAGATGATCGGAGATGAAAATGAACTTAAAAGAACTGAAAGAGTTCCTGAAAATCGTTCCGCCGGACACGATTATCGTAATCGAATTTGTAGAGGAAGAGGGTGAAACCGATGGAAAATAAAGCAACGAATTACGAACTTCCAATCGTAAGAGTACAGCTTATCAGAGATCAGCCAATTATCTCAGAAAGGCAGATTTCGAATACGGTGGATGCCAGTGAAGTGGTTATAGAACTGATGGCAGATAGCGATAGAGAGATGTTTTGTGTTTTGAATTTGAGATCAGATGGCACCCCTATGAATGTCAATATTGCTTTAGTTGGGACACTGAACAGCATCGAAATAAATCCCAGAGAGATATTCAAGAGCAGCATTTTATCCAATGCAGCAGGTGTGATCCTTTTTCATAATCACCCTAGCGGTTCTGTAAAACCGACAAGAGAAGATTACCTTACTACAGAAAGATTAGTGGACTGCGGGCAACTTTTGGGTATCCCAGTCATTGATCATATCATCGTTGGTGGAGGAACTAACAGAGTCTATAGCTTTGTAGACAGAGATGAACTTCATAAAACTTTTGAGCAGATCAAGAGAGAAAGAAAACAGCATGAGAGATAAGGGTGGAAGAATGTCGTGTCGTAGCGAGCACTGCAATTCTACTCCTGCGAGTAGAATCACGCTCGTTAGGGAAGACCCTAAAACCCTCAAAGAAAGGAGAAATCAAAGATATGAAGAGAACGATTAAAAAGCAGTTTTGGTTCAACAGAGAAGAAGCACAGGACCTGCAGAAGAAAGCGAAGAAGACTTGCTTAACAGAGGCAGCACTTGTGAGACTTTTGGTTAGAGGTTATGAGCCAAAGGAAAAGCCAGATGAAAGATTCTATGACTTTACAAGAGAACTTTCCAGAGTAGGAAACTCTTTGAATCAGCTGGCGGCCAAGGCAAACAGTCTTGGATATATTGATACCCCGATGCTCGAAGCAGAACTGAAAAAACTGCATAAGTTTCAGGCTGACATCGAGGAAGAATTTCTGAATCATGACAGAGGAAGATAGCAATGGCAGTAACGAAGATTTGGGATGTAAAAGGAAGACTGGATAATCCTATCAACTATGTCATGAATCCCGATAAGGTAACGAATCCTGAATATGAGAAGGCATTCCTCCAAGCACTTGGGGATGTGATTGAGTATGCAGCTAATGAGGATAAGACAGAGAGGCATTATTTTGTTTCAGGTATCAACTGTAACACCACTTATGCCCGAAGACAATTTCAGACAACGAAGAATGCTTATGATAAGAATGGAGGCATCGTAGCTTATCATGGCTATCAGAGTTTTGCTGAAGGAGAAGTGACCCCGGAAGAGGCACATCAAATAGGGCTTGAACTTGCAGAGGAACTTTGGGGGGAGCGGTTTCAGGTAATTGTTGCAACTCATGTTAATACGAAGTGTCTGCACAATCATTTTGTAATCAATTCTGTTTCATGGACAGATGGGAAACGCTTTCGTGATAACAGAGCAACTTACAAGATTATGAGGGAGACTTCAGATAGGATATGCAGGGAGCATAACTTATCGGTTGTTGAGAATCCGCATCGTACAAAAGACCCGACGAATCTCCACAGAGCAGAGCTTGTGGGAATGCCAACGAGAT
>JAFXHN010000071.1 GCA_017536365.1 Bacillota bacterium
AAATTCCTTTATATTGGATGAGCCCGGCAGAAGGAAGAATTGGATTGAAAAAACGAACTGTTAAATATCTATGGAAAGGATAATATTTTTAGCACTTTGTAAATGATTTTACAAGGTGCTTTTTTATTTGCAACGAAAGGAGAACTATATGAAAAGAACAATCAAAAAACAGTTCTGGCTTACAAAAGAAGAAGCACAGGACCTGCAGAAGAGGGCTAAGAAGGCCTGTCTGCATGAGTCGACACTTATCCGTAAATTGATTGCAGGATATGAGCCGAAAGAAAGTCCAAAGGAAGAATTCTATGACGTGATGAAAGAGCTTCATAAGATAAATGATTCACTGGAAATGATAGCATATAGATCCGGACATCTTACTGAAATCGATGCTATGCTGATCCAGCATGAAATCAAACGCTGGCACAAGTTTCAGGCTGATATGGAAAGACAGTTCATGTCTGATGGAAGAAGTGAGCTGAAGTGGCAGTAACGAAGATATGGCCGGTAAGAGGTGACCTTGGAAGACCTATAAATTATGTTGTAGACCATGAGAAAACTGAAAATCCCAGATACTGCAGAAATGACCTGCAGGCTTTGACAGATGTTATAGATTATGCCGCTGACAGTGAGAAAACTGATCGGCGTTTTTTTGTGTCTGCGATCAACTGTAATGTGACCTGTGCAAGAGATCAGTTCATGATGGTGAAAAAGAAATATGACAAAGAAGGCGGTATCGTTGCATTTCATGCGTATCAGAGTTTTGCCGCCGGAGAAGTTACACCTAAGCAGTGTCATGATATAGGGGTTGCCATAGCAAAGGAACTTTGGGGAGACCGATTTCAAGTGGTTGTTACTACACATCTGAATACTGATTGTTTTCATAATCACTTTGTTCTGAATTCTGTTTCATATAAGGATGGGAAGCGTTATCGTGGTTCACTTACAACCTACAAAGAGATGCGGGAAGTGTCAGACCGTCTGTGCCGGGAGCATGGATTATCAGTAGTTGAACATCCTAATGAAAAAGAAACGGAACCACTTTATGTGGCACAGCAGAGAAAAGATGGAGCACCGACTAGGTATAACCTGGCAAGAGCAGCGATCGATGAAGCGATAAGGACGAGCTGCGATATGTATGACTTTGAATATAACCTGAAACAGATGGGATATATTACACAGTTTGATGAAAAGAGAAAATACTGGACCGTTATTCCAAAAGGATACTCCAAACCGATCAGACTAGCGAAGCTGGGGAATGATTATACAAATGAGAGGATATATGAGAGAGTCATGGCAAATGATGCTCCTGTTAGATTCATTGCATTCTACAGCAGCAGAGAAAAGCCGAGGCAGTACAAGCTAGAGAGTAGGAAAGATAAGATAAAGAGGGCTAAAGGGCTGCGAGGGCTTTATCTCAAATTATGTTATGAGCTTGGATATCTTCCGAAATATAAACAGAACCCTAACCGTGTCCATTATCTTCTGAAAGATGAACTGATGTACTGTGAGAAGTATTCTCAGCAGGCAAGGCTTCTTGGTAAGAATGACATCAGCAGCCAGGAACAATTGATTGTATATCGGCAAGAAAAGGAAGTACTGACAGAACAACTTACAGCGGATAGAGATCAGCTTCGTAAAGAAATACGGCGAAATATTCCGGAAGAAATGAGGAATCAGAAAAAGGAGCAGATCACAGCCATAACTGAAAGGCTGAGGGATCTGCGGAAGGAGATAAAACTATGTATAGATATCGAGGAAAGATCACCTGTGATAGAAGAAAAATTACGCAGGATCGAAGAAGAAAGAAACAGGGAAAGGAGTGAACGGTAGATGTATTCATCAGATGCAGCAGAACAGATCGTAAGGATGTCGCTTGAAGGAGTGGAAGTTGCAGCAAAGATAACCGGTGAAAGTGCAAAAACGATAGCGGTATTACTTGCTGCGGTGCTTCGTGAAGAACACAAAACAAAAGGAAAAGCCAGACTTACAAGCATGATAAAGTCAGGGAAAGAGCTGAAGGTGTTTTCTCTGCAGAATAAGGACCTTGATAAGTTCGCAAAAGAAGCAAAGCGGTATGGGGTCCTTTATTGTGTCCTGAGAGATAAGGATAATCCGAATCCTACAGCAACAGTGGATGTTATCGCAAGGGCAGAAGATGCAGCGAAGATCCAGAGGATCATGGAACGTTTTGAACTTACAAAAGTGGATAAGGCATCAGTTGTAAGTCAGGTGGAAAAGGATCTGGAAAAGAAGAAATCAGCAAACCCGAATATGGCAAGAGTGGACAAAGACCCTCAGTCCGCAGGGAACTTGCCAGGCTCAGTCCTATCAAAAGAGGGTTCGTCCAAAGAAGACCGTAAACCGTCAGTTAGAGAAAAGTTGAAAGCATATCAGGCTGAAAACAGGAGGGCGCAGAATTACGATAGAAACCAGAACCGCAGTAAAGGCGGTCAGAATCGTAATAACCAGCCAAGGCCGAAAGGAAAGAAAAAAGGAAGGGAGAGATAGTAGATGTTTGATGAAAAATATCATGTGGCATTAAATGAAGATGAGCAGAGTATCCTTATCAATGTTGTAAATGAATATAGAAATGACATGATGGCTGAAGGTAAAGATACCACAGATGTAGATGAAGTGCTGTTGAAAGTAGCCAAAGCTAAACGCGGCAGATTCAAGGAAAAGGAGTGTGATGAACATGACTATAGATGAAATTCTGATCATTGCCCTCTGTCTTGCTGCACTCCTCGTTGCTGTATATTTCTCCAACGCAGGAAAGAATTACCGCAGGGGAGAAGAACACGGATCAGCCAAGTGGGGCAAGGCAAAAGAAATAGATAAGAAGTATGCAGATAAAACTCCAAGTGAGAATAAGCTTCTGACTAATAGCGTTGGTATCGGACTTGATGGTAAAAAGCACCGTAGAAATCTTAATGTACTGGTATGCGGAGGATCCGGTGCAGGTAAGACCAGGTTCTACTGCAAACCTAATATCATGCAGGCGAATACCTCTTTTGTTGTACTGGATCCGAAAGGTGAACTGGTTGCAAGTACAGGTCATCTGCTAGAGAAGAAAGGATATGAAGTAAGAGTTCTTGACCTTATCAATATGGAAAAGAGTCATTGCTATAATCCTTTTGTATATCTGAGAGATGATAACGATGTACAGAGACTTGTGACAAACCTGTTCAAATCAACTACTCCTAAAGGCTCACAGAGTTCAGATCCGTTCTGGGACACAGCAGCTTCAATGCTTCTGATGTCTCTTATTTTTTATCTGAA
>JAFXHN010000072.1 GCA_017536365.1 Bacillota bacterium
GCTAAGTTCTTCAGCTATAACAGCGGCTTGTTCATTGTTAAAAGAAGGAGCAATGATATAATAATCTGAATTATAAGGGATAATAAGTACTTCACTAAAGTCTTTTGTAATAATATGGGCAAACCCTATAGATGGAATGGCGCTGTGTTCGGGATGATAATTCATAAAACCTATACTATCAGAAAAGGTGATAAAGCATACTTGATTAGTGCCGCTTTTTATAATTGGACTTTCGATTGAAAAGATGCCATCAAACTTTAAAGGCTTTAGGAATTGGTATAAAACTTTACCACTAATTTCTATTGTAACTTTATCAAGAGTTTCCCCACTGTTAGAATCTATTAATATGCCGTTTAGAGAAAGAATAACATTCTCAGAATGGCGTATACAGAAAAAAGCAGTTGTTATGATAAAGATTATTATAACTATAAAGTAGAATTTTTTCATCAAAAGTATCTCCTATGAAAACCTAGCGTCTAAGAATAGACGCTAGTTTTGGGTAGATTAGTTCATACTAGAATTCCAAACTCAGACATTCGGATATTTTTATTATTTCTTCTGTGCTGATAGTGCCACTGACAGCACAGCTGTAATTGTCAATAAAGAAAATCAGAAGAGTTCGGTTGTTTTCAATTACCAAAGTTGCGGGCTGACCATTGATGCTTATATCGCAGACATCTGCACCTTCGCTGTCAAATGAAAACTGGTTCCCTGAGCCTTCTGTAATGCGTTTGGCAGATATAGTGAGCCAATATCCATCTTTGTTTTCGAAAGATATAAGAGTAGAGTTTGTCAAGGCAGTTCTATCTGTTTCTATCATGCCCTCAGGAAGATAAGAGAGAGCAGGGCGGAGGGTTTTGCCTTCGTGATCTTCTGTAGCGGTATAATTCTGATCGGTAGATTTTGTCCATATCTGACGAATAATCTCGATGAATCCTGTACGGAAGTCTTTGGCAGGAGGCAGGACCGCTGCCGTGGAGGTGAGAATTAGCATTGCAGCTGCTGCGGTTGCTATCAGGAGCGTTTTAAACTTCGGACGCCGGTAAGGAGTTCGAAGAAGCTTGTCCATCTTTTCTTCAAATGTCGGAGAGAATATGTGTTCCGGGATAGCAGAAGGGTATGAAGCCGACCAGTTTTGGCAGGAAGTATTTGCAGCTTGCGACAGTTCTTCATCTGTAAAAATCATATTTCCGATAGCTCCTTTCTGATATTCTCAAGCTCCTTGGAAAGCTTTACCTTTGCACGTGTTATGGTTCGAGTAACTGTGCCTTCTTTCTTTCTAAGCATTTTAGCAATCTCACGAGTAGTGAAACCGAAATGAAATCTCAGTAAAATCACCGAACGATATTCGGGAGATAAGCGCTCGATGGCTTCTTCAAGACCAATGTTTTCGGATTTTCCAGCTATAGTGTGTATTTCTTCGTCATAGGGCACTTGCTCTCCAAAATGCCGTTGACGTTTCCAAAGATTGATAGCACGATTTTCGACAATGGTTAATAAAAAAGGTTTAATATTGTATTCTTTATCGTCAAATCGGTCCAGATAGTCGATAAAAATCACAAAGGCGTCATGGACTATATCTTCGGCATCGTGTTCATTATGCAGTATACTATCCGCTGCATAGAACATGAGATTTCTGTATTTCATATAGATCGAAGTCAGTCGCTCACGCATATAGTCATCTTCGATCATGGACAGGTAGACAAACACAGGCGTCCCTCCTTGTCTTAATGTCCGTTCATCCTCTTATACAAATGAGAAGGCTGATTTCGGACAGGGTATTTGAAAGTTTTTAAAAATTATATCATGTTAGGTTTGGCTTTTAATTAACTTTTATTATCATGAGGGCAGATTTGCCCCTGCTCATGCGTTATAATATGCAGACAGAGGTGATACCGGTGTCTGAAACCATAGCTTCCGCGGAGGGGGAAAAGACCCTTCTTTCAGATATTTACCTACAATACAGGCAGCAGATGTATGCCCTTGCATATTCCATCCTGAATAACACCCATGATGCCGAGGATGCCGTTCAGGAGGCGCTTTATAAGACCGCGCGGTATATCCCCGGAATACGGGATGTGAACAGCCCAAAGACAAAGGCGCTGGTGATGACGATA
>JAFXHN010000073.1 GCA_017536365.1 Bacillota bacterium
GATAACTCCATCGGGAGAAGTCATATCCCATTCGGTATTTGAGAGCGTTATACAGACGACTGAAAGGCTGGTATATACGGACATTTCCGATATTCTCGAAAATGGTGATGAAAAACTTAAGGAAAAATATTCTCACATATTGCCGGAACTGTATCTTATGGAGGAACTTGCTGCAGTACTAAGAAAGAAACGAATGAACGCAGGAAGTATAGATTTTGATCTGGATGAAGCATTTATCGAAGTGGATGATAAAGGAACAGTAGTCAATATATGTGCCGCAGAAAGAAGGACAGCAAACCGGATAATAGAAGAATTTATGCTTAAAGCCAATGAGACTGTTTCAGAGCATTTCTTCTGGCTGGACATTCCTTTTGTATACAGGATCCATGAAAAGCCGGAAGCGGAAAAGATAATGGCGTTAAAAGATTTTCTCTGGAATCTCGGGTATTCTTTGAAGGGAAGCACTGAGAATATTCATCCAAAAGCTCTTAATGATATAATAGAGCAGATAAAGGGCGATCCTCAGGAGCAGGTGGTAAACACCGTGGTGCTTCGGGCAATGAGCAAAGCTAAATACTCTGAAGAACCCGCGGGACACTTTGGGCTTGGCTTTAAGTATTACAGCCATTTCACTTCACCGATAAGAAGGTATCCGGATCTGTTGATACACCGAATAATAAAAGAGTATATCAATGGCAGATGGGATGAAAGAACCGAAAAATTCTATATGAATTTTGTACCTGAAGCTGCAAGGAATTCTTCTGAAAGAGAAGTGGCTGCAGAGAAAATGGAAAGAGATGCAGAAAAACTTAAAATGGCAGAGTATATGTCTGCTTATATAGGAGAAGAATTTGACGGTATTATAAGCGGAGTGCTGTCTTCAGGATTCTTTGTAGAGATAGGCAATCTTATTGAAGGGTTTGTAAGAGTGAGTACTCTGATGGATGACTATTATAATCTTGAGAAAAACAGTTACAGGTTTATAGGCGAAAGGACAAAAAAACAGTTTGCGCTTGGTGACAAGGTGAGAGTGGTGGTTACAGAAGCAGATCCCGAAAAAAGAGAAGTGAACTTTGAGATCGTTTGTTAAAATAAAAGCCGAGGTTTGTAAAAACCTCGGCGTATCTTTTATTTGTCCGGATTCCAAAATTGAGGTGTGAAGAGCATTAATACCGCGAATATTTCCAGCTTACCTACTATCATAAGGAATGATAGTAATGCTTTGCTCCAGCCTTGGAAGAATCCGTAATTGCCGTAAGGACCTACGAGACCGAATCCCGGGCCCAGATTGGTCGTAGAAGCAAATGAAGCGGTGAATGCAGTTATAAGGTCTGTGCCCGGATCGAAAGATATAACGATGCCGCCTGCCAGACAAAGGATAAAGAAGAATATGATATAAGTTGCGGCAGTGATGGAAACATCGGAATTCGCGATCTCATTTTTTACTTTTATTGCATAAATAGCTTTAGGATGCAGTTTTCGTTTAAATTCTCTCCAGAGAAGTTTAAAGAATATAAGTATACGGATTACTTTTACGCCTCCTGCGGTGGATCCGGAACAGCCGCCGCAGAATACCAGCATCAGTAGAAGGATTATTATTGCGGAAGGCCATAGATTATAATCTGTGGTAGAAAAACCTGTGGTCGTCATTACTGATATTGTCTGGAAAAAACCATATCTTATAGAATCGCCTATAGAATCATATACTCCTCTCGAAAGCAAATTTAAAGAAGTAAAGACACTTCCTATTAAGAGCAATATTGCAAATAATCGTATTTCTTCGTTTTTTAAAAGTGTTTTGTGTTTTTTTCTGACAAAGGCAGCATAAAGGAGAGGAAAGCTTATGGATCCTATTACCATAAATATACATAATATCGTATCTATATACACGCTGTTAAAATGTCCTACGCTAAGGTTTCTGGATGAAAAACCTCCTGTAGCGATAGCTGAGAATGCATGAGCTGAAGCATCCAGCCAGCCCATTCCTCCAAGCAAGAGGAGAGTGATACATAATCCTGTTAAAGTAAAGTAGGTTTTATACAGCATTTTAGCCATATCGGTCATCTTAGGAGAAGTTTTATCTAGGTTTGAATTTGAAGCCTCTGCTTTTGCCATTTGGAAACCGCTTATCCCCAAAGCCGGCAGGATGGCTATTGCCATAGTAAGTATACCTAACCCTCCCATCCAGTGAGTGAATCCTCTCCAGAATATCATGGCTTTTGGAAGGGCTTCTATATCAGTCAGTATAGAAGAACCGGTGGTTGTAACACCGGATGTGGATTCAAAAAGTGCATCAAAGAAGTTAGGAATAGCACCTGAAATGTAATAAGGAAGAGCACAAAAAAAACACACCATAAACCAAGTAAGAACAACTATCAGGTAGCCCTCTCTTACTCGTATGGCAGAATTATTTTTAGGTACGGTTTTAAGAAAGATCCCTATTACCATCATAATAAATGAGACAAGAAGAAAAGATGAGAGCGAAATATCATCTTTATAGTATATTGCCACGATCGCGGAAGGGATCATACAGCATGCTATTATTAAAAACATTGTGCCCAGTGTTCTGGCAACGATACGGTAATTCAAAAATAACACCTCTGTGATTATATTCTAAAAATTCTTCGTTTAGTGCTCTGCAGTATCCTTTCCAGTTCAGGAACGTCTGAAAGCATACTGAAAAAAAACAGTCTGTCTTTTTCTTTTATGTCTGTATTTCCCGCTGGGACTATAGCTTCAGAATCACGGTATATCAATGAAACAAGCACCCCGTCCGGAAGTTTAAGATCTTTTAGTTTTTTGCCTTCAATAAGCATATCTTTATTTATTACAACTTCAAAAATTTCAGCCTGCCCCTGAAGGAAGAAGGAAGAAGCAATAAAATTACCTTTTTGAACAAGTCTGAGAATATGACTTGTAGTTATTTCCAATGAATTTAATGTGGTGTAAACACCGATCTTATCTGTTAAAGTGGAATAATTACCTCTGCTGGTTTTGGCGATGACTTCTCTCACACCATATTGCTGAGCAATGAGAGCTAAAAGAAGGTTGTCTTCGTCGTAGCCCGTAGCTGTAATAAAAGCATCCATGGAAGCGATGTTTTCTTCCTGAAGTAAAGAAACGTCTGTGGCATCGCCGTGGAGTATAAGAACATCTTCCAGTTTTTCGGATAAATACTCACACCTTTCCCTGTTTTTCTCTATTATTTTTACTGAAATACCGGCTTCGGACAAGGATTGACCTAAATAGAATCCGGTTTTGCCACCGCCCATGATCATTACTTTATGGACGGATGCACCGTCTTCGCTGGTGTGTATGGATGCGGATAATTTTGCTATATCCGGTTTTTTGCCTAAAAGATAGAGGATATCTCCGGACTCTACGGTAACATGACTCTTAGGAATGATTATCTTTCCTTTTCTGGAAATAGATACGATAAGCAATTTTTCCAAATAGTTAGAAGCATTAAGGACTTTATCTCCTACAATACCTTTTACTGAATCGGCTTTTACTTCCAGCATGCCTATTGTAGCGCCGGTGAAAAACTGATTAAGATTTTCATGTTTATTTAATAAGTAACTGAAGATCTCATAAGAAATGAGTTTATCAGGGTTTACAATAAAATCTATATTAAAAGTTTGTTTAACAAAATCAAGCTGCTTTGAATATTCGGGGTCTCTTAATCTAGCGATAGTATGCTTGCAGCCGAGTTTTTTTGCAATAGAAGAAATTACGAGATTTTTTTCGTCATCATCTGTAAGGGCAAGAAGATAATCATGATCGCTGATCTTTATTTCATTCAGCACATCAAAACGAAGACCGTTTCCTACAACAGCCATAACATCCATCTCGTTATTCGCTTTTTGAATAACCACAGGGTTAATATCGATTATTGTAATGTAATTGGTAGGAGATATAAGAGAAGCGGCAACTTTAAGCCCCAGCTTACCTGCACCTACGATAACGATTTTCATAACTGAACTCCTTATTACAAATGAAGATTTATTTTATTATTGTAGCATTTCAAAAGTATTAATCAATACAATTTAAAAAAATATTCGTAGACAATCGACAATAAATGGGATATTATGGAAATAATTACAAAATATTCTAACAAAAGGTGGTAAATATGGTTTCTATAATAAAGAGCTGTACTATGTATGGGATGTGTGCAGAGATAACAAATGTTGAGTGTGATGTATCTAAAGGGATGCCTATGCTGAATATAGTAGGACTTCCGGATGCGGCGGTAAAAGAATCCAGGGAACGTTTAAGAGCGGCAATAAAGAATTCCGGACTGATGTTTCCTATGAGCAAAAGAATAACCATAAATCTTTCTCCTGCAGGGACAAAGAAAGAAGGCACTCATTTGGACTTGGCGATGGCGCTGGGATTATTGGTTTCTGCAGAGGATATATATAATGAAAAAATTAGTGAACTTATTGTTTTAGGAGAACTGTCTTTGAATGGAAGAGTAAATTCGGCAGGGAGAATAGCTTCCGTTCTTATGGCTCTTAAAAAGCTTAATGTCAGATCAGTAATGATACCTAAAGAAGATTTAAAAGAAGCAATAATAATAGAAGGAATAGACATTTATCCTGTTAAAGACCTTTCTGAGGCATACGGTTTTGTGAGCGGAACATTTCATATTGATAAAGTTTCAGGGAATAGACCTGAAATCATATCTAAAGAAGAGGTGAATATGGAAGATTTCAGCGATGTAAAGGGAAGGACAGAAGCTAAAAGAGCTGTTGAGATATGTGTAAGCGGTTTTCATAATCTGCTTTTCACAGGACCGCCGGGCTGCGGGAAAAGTATGATAGCTAAAAGGATACCTACTGTAATGCCTGAGATGGGCTATGAAGAAATGTTGGAAGTAATGAGCATCTACAGTGTTTCTAACGCCGCGACATATTCTGAAGACTGCAGATATAGAAGACCTTTCAGAACTCCTGCGACAAATATTTCTCATTCTGCAATGATAGGAGGAGGAAGCGGCATACCTAAACCGGGCGAGATCTCTTTGGCCCACAACGGGATATTGTTTTTAGACGAAATGCCGGAATTTCGCAGAGATGTGCTGGAAGCTTTGAGACAGCCCCTGGAGGACGAGAAAGTAAGCATATCAAGGAGCTCTTGGAAAATCACATATCCCTGCAAGTTTATTATGATAGGGGCTAGAAATCCCTGCCCTTGCGGGTATCTAAATGATCCTATGCATAGGTGCAGCTGCACGTCTATGCAGATAAAAAGATACAATGACAGGCTGTCCGGCCCTATAATGGACAGGTTCGATATTTTTGTGGACATGGCACCGGAAAACGACTGGGAGAAGACGTCTGTATTTGACAAAGAAATGGTGGGAAGAGATTCTGCCGGCATGAGAAAAAATATAGATTTTGCTGTGAACATTCAGTCTGAGAGATACAAAAAAGAAAACTTTAAATACAATTCACAATTAAAAGGGCGAGCGCTTAAAAAATACTGTTATTTGGATGGTGAAAGCATGGAGATGTATGATATGGGATGTGCGGCGTTGAAGGTAAGCAAAAGAGGGGCGGATAAGGTGCTGAGAGTGGCCAGGACGATAGCGGATCTGGAAGGAGAAGAGTCGATAAAAGGCGTTCACTTGGCAGAAGCATTTCAGTTTAGGAGAAGAGATGAAGCAGGAATATGATGTTTACGATATGTGGTTTTCGGATCATGCGGGAAGAAGAGTAAGAGAACTGTGGGAAAAAGCCGAGAAAATGGGTGGGACCCGTTTTTTCTATGAAAGTGAACTTATGCCTTCGTGGAAGAGGGATATAAGGAAATATGAAAGAGCATGTGAAGAGATAAAGAAAACAGGTATAGGGGTATGTTCTATAAGAGACGGGGATTATCCTCAGATCCTAAAGGAAATATATGACCCTCCATTTCTTTTGTATTATAAAGGAGAACTTCCTAAGAAAAACGTAAGGATCTGCGGTATCGTGGGCTCCAGAAAAGCTACCGCTTACGGAAGAAAAATGGCTTATGATTTTGGAAAGATATTGGGAGAGAATGGAGTCTGGGTGGTGAGCGGTATGGCTCTTGGCGCGGATTCCTGTGCTCATAAAGGGTGTCTTGACGCAGGGGGCATGACGGCTGCAGTCCTTGGAAGCGGAGTGGATGTATGCACGCCTTCTTCGAACAAGAAGCTTTTTGAAGAAATAATAGGATCCGGAGGATGTGTACTGTCGGAATTTCTGCCCGGCACCCCGGGATATGCATCAAATTATCCCAGGAGAAACAGGATAATAAGCGGTATGAGCGAGAATATAATAGTAACAGAAGCGGATGAGAAAAGCGGGACGTCAGTAACGGCTAATATGGCTTTGGAGCAAGGAAGAGAAGTTTTTGCTTTGCCGGGGAACATTACGAGTATTATGAGCAAAGGTACGAAGAGACTGATAAAGGAAGGAGCGGTTCCTCTGATATCCGTCGATGATATACTTTTGGAAATGGGCATTTCTGTTTCGAAAATAAAAACAAAAGGCCCAAGTCTAAGTGAGGAAGAGCAAAAAGTACTGAATATAATTGAAGAAGCGGGTGAAGTGAGTATGGATGGATTAAGCCTCCTTTATGGAAAATCTTCACCTGAATTATACGGGATCCTCACTGTTTTGGAAATCAAAGGAGTTATTTTAAAAAATAATGGAAAAATAATCGTTGCAAAATAAAGATCAAAAACATATAATAGTCAAACAGAAAGACAAGAAAAAATAATCGCATGCATCACGTTGTTTTAAACCTTTTATGTGGTTTAAAGCGAGTATAATATAATGAAGAAACTGTGGAGTTGTAAGAATGGCAAAAGGAAAAACATCGGATAAAACTCTGGTTATAGTGGAATCTCCTGCTAAGGCTAAGTCCATAGGCAAGTTTTTGGGAAGTAAATATAAAGTAGTGGCATCTGTAGGACATATAAGAGACCTGCCTAAAAGCACTTTAGGTATAGATATAGAAAACAACTTCGAGCCTAAGTATATAACTATAAAAGGTAAGGGCGATATCGTTAAAGAGCTGAAAAAAGAGGCCAAGGCTGCTAAGAAAGTTATGCTGGCTACTGACCCTGACAGAGAAGGGGAAGCAATATCATGGCATCTTGCTCATATTCTCGGAATAGACGAGAAGGATCCATGCAGGATCGAGTTTAATGAGATAACAAAATCAGCCATAACCAATGCGGCAAAGCATCCGAGAGTTATCAACAGGAATCTTGTAGATGCTCAGCAGGCGCGAAGAGTTCTGGACAGACTGGTAGGATATCAGATCAGTCCTTTGCTGTGGAGAAAAATCAAGTGGGGACTTTCCGCAGGGAGAGTTCAGTCTGCTGCACTTAAGATCATATGTGACAGAGAAAAACTCATAATGGATTTCATTCCGGAAGAGTACTGGACAATAACAGCGGAATTTGCAGGCTCCGGCAGGATAAAGACTTTTTCCGCAAAACTTGCGGAGCAGGATGGAAAGAAACTTTCTATAAAGGATCAGGAACAGACCGATGCTGTTTTAGAAGAACTTAGATGCGGAGAATATACAGTAGGAAATATAGAGGATAAGAAAAAAACAAGAAAGCCTCTTCCGCCTTTCACTACCAGCAGTCTGCAGCAGGATGCATCAGTAAAACTGGGATTTTTTACTAAGCGCACTATGTTTACAGCACAGCAGCTTTATGAAGGGATAGACATAAAAGGCGAGGGCACCGTGGGTTTAATATCCTATATCAGGACCGACTCTGTGCGAGTTTCCGCAGAAGCTAAGGAAATGGCCAAAAACTATATAACGGATGTTTATGGTCCGGAGTATTATGCAAACAATATATATTCAAATAAGAAGAAAGATGTTCAGGATGCTCACGAAGCTATAAGACCAACATCTATAGCCAGAACTCCTGACAGCATAAAAGATTCTTTGACCAAGGATCAGTATAATCTGTATAAACTTATCTGGTGCAGATTTACGGCGTCTCAAATGTCTGCTGCGCAGTATGATGTACAGAATATAGCAATAAACAACGGAAGATATACTTTTAAAGTGACCGGCACTACTATGAAGTTCGACGGATTCATGAAAGTATATGATATAAAAGATGAAAGCGAGATCAAACTGCCGCCTCTTGAAAAAGGTCAGAAGCTTCAGGAAAAGTCTTTGAAAGGAGAGCAGCATTTTACTCAGCCTCCATCAAGATTTACAGAAGCATCTTTGGTAAAGCTTTTGGAAGAAAAGGATATAGGACGCCCGAGTACCTATGCGCCTATAGTAACAACTCTGCTTGAAAGAAAGTATGTAAAGAGAGAAAAGAAAACGCTTATTCCTACAGAACTGGGTTTCCTTGTTACAGATCTGATGGAAAAGTATTTCTTAAATATAGTTGATGTGGGATTCACCGCTCAGATGGAAGACAAGCTGGATCTTGTGGAAACAGAAGGAAACGACTGGAAAGCCGTGATCGAAGGTTTTTACAGACCTTTTAAAGAAGAACTGGAACATGCGGACAGAAGTATAGAAAAAGTCAAGATAGAAGATGAGATCACTGATGAGATCTGCGAAATATGCGGAAAGCATATGGTCATAAAGCATGGAAGGTTTGGAGAGTTTCTTGCCTGCGGAGGATATCCGGAATGCAAGAATACCAAGCCTATAGTCAAGAAAGTCGATGTGAAATGTCCTAAATGCGGAAAAGATATAATAGAGAGAAAAAGCAAAAAAGGAAAGATCTTTTATGGCTGCAGCGGATATCCTGAATGTGATTTTGTTGCATGGAATAAGCCTGTAGACAAGAAATGTCCGGAGTGCGGTTCCATAATGACGGAAAAGGTATTAAAAAAGACACGATATATGTGTTCAAATACTGAATGCGGGTACAAAGAGTAGAATAATAACAAGGGGAGGAATAGCTATGGAATTTAGAGGAACTACGATCTGCGCAGTAAGGCGCAGTGAGAATGACGTATGCATCGGCGGTGACGGTCAAGTCACATTCGGTGAAAATACCGTTATGAAACATAAGGCTAAGAAAGTAAGAAAGATATATGAGGGCAAAGTGGTCACCGGTTTTGCAGGATCTGTTGCGGATGCCATAACTCTCATAGAAAAATTTGAAAAGAAACTGGACGAACATGGCGGGAATTTAAAGAGAGCGGCAGTTTCTCTGGCACAGCTTTGGAGAAGCGATAACGCACTCAGGAAGCTTGAAGCTTTGATGCTTGCGGCAGACAAAGACGGCATGCTCCTTATATCAGGAAACGGAGAAGTTATAGAACCTGACGGTGATTATATAGCTATAGGATCCGGCGGAAATTATGCTTATTCCGCAGCTAAAGCTCTGTTTGAAAATACAGATCTGCCGGCGGAGGATATCGTAAGAAAATCTCTTGAGATAGCGGCATCTATATGCGTATATACCAACGATAATATTTCTGTTGAAAAGCTTTAGGAGGTGCAGGTATGAATCAGATGACTCCAAAAGAAATAGTAAGAGAACTGGATAAATATATAATCGGTCAGGAGAAAGCTAAGAAATCTGTTGCAATAGCTCTTAGAAACCGATACAGAAGAAGTCTGCTTCCTGAAGACATCAGGGAAGAGATAACTCCAAAGAATATTCTAATGATGGGGCCTACAGGAGTAGGTAAAACCGAGATCGCAAGAAGACTGGCTAAGCTTGTGGATGCACCTTTTGTTAAAGTGGAAGCTACAAAGTTTACCGAAGTGGGATATGTGGGAAGAGATGTTGACTCTATGGTAAGAGATCTGGCAGAAGCTTCCATAAGGATAACAAAGCATAAAAAACTTCAGGAAAAATACTCTATTGCGGAAGTCCTGGCAGAAGAAAAGATTCTGGATGCAATAATCCCTCCTAAGAAAAAACCTTCCACAGGAGGAGGCATTAAAAGCCCGTTTGATTTCTTTGGCGCTATGCAGCAGAGTCAGCAGACACAGCCTGCAAAGGAAGAGGATAATAAAAACGGAAATATGGATGCTGAACTTGCAAGGGAACAGGTAAGGCAGCAGCTTCAGGCAGGAGTTTTGGAGGATCAGCTTATAGAAATAGAAGTAAACGACAATTCTTCAAATATGAACATGCTGGATCTTGGCGGAGGAATGGATATGAGCATTTCTCTGGGAAGCATTTTCGGAGATTCAATGCCTCAGAAAAAGAAAAAGAAGAAGGTTTACGTAAAAGAAGCCAGAAAGATCCTGAAAGAGCAGGAAGCTCAGAATCTCATAGATATGGATCAGGTGACATCCGAAGCCATGGAAAATGCAGAGCAGAACGGCATCATATTCATCGATGAGATCGACAAGATAGCTTCAGCCAGCGGATTCAGAAGCGGTGCTGATGTGTCCAGAGAAGGTGTACAGAGAGATATCCTTCCTATCGTTGAAGGAAGTGTAGTAAATACTAAATACGGGCCTTTAAAAACAGACCATATCCTGTTTATCGGTGCAGGTGCTTTCCATGTGGCAAAACCGACAGATCTTATTCCTGAACTTCAGGGAAGATTTCCGATAAGAGTGGAACTTGAAAACCTTACAGAAGAAGTTTTTGTCCAGATCCTGACAAAGACTGAAAATGCGTTGATAAAACAGCACAAGCTCCTCCTTGAAACTGAAGGTATAGATGTGAACTTTACAGATGATGCGGTAAAGGAGATCGCTAAAACTGCGTTCCTTATGAACGAACAAAGTGAAAACATCGGAGCGAGAAGGCTTCATACGGTCATGGAAAATCTTCTCGAAGAGCTTTCATATAATATTTCGGACATGGAAGAAACTGAACTGACTATCGATGCGGAATATGTGAAAGACAAGCTGAAGGATTACAGCAGGATAAACGAAGTTGAAAAATATATTTTATAGCAGCTATATATATAAGAATCCTTTCTACAGAGGTGATAATGTAAATGGAAAAGATGCTGGCAAAAATAAGGAAGCTTAACTGGCTCCTGCAGAAAACAGGAGAAGGTATACCTTTTAACGAATTATGTGAGATCCTCAGCGGTCTGATGACTTCAAATGTTTATGTAATAGACAAAAGAGGAAAGGTTTTGGGTGTTTACTATAGAATAGAAGAAGATTCGGCAGCGGTCAAAGATCCCGAAACAGGAAAAGAAGTTATCCCAAAAGAAACAAACAGCAACTTTATGCATATTAAAGAAACAGCTGTAAATATTACTAAAGATGAGGCTGCGGAGATCTTTACTCTCGATAAGTCAGCTTACAACAAATACAGTATGCTGGTACCTGTTTACGGCGGAGGTAGAAGGGTAGGCACGCTGATCTTCTCCAGATACGATGACAAATACGAAACGGAGGACATCATTCTGGGAGAATACGGCGGCGCAGTCGTAGGGATAGATATAGAGCGAAGACAAAACAGAGAGATCGAAAGAGCGGTAAAACAAAGAGCTGTGGTTCAGCTTGCAATAGGCACGCTTTCCTACACGGAAATTGATGCAGTACAGCAGATATTCTCTGAGATACAGGGCAGCGAGGGCCTGGTGGTAGCCAGCAAGGTTGCGGAAAAGACAGGGATAACCAGATCTGTCATAGTAAACGGACTTAAAAAGCTGGAAAGCGCCGGAGTAATAGAATCAAAATCTTTCGGTATGAAAGGAACTCATATTAAAATAATGAACTCTCAGCTCAAGGCAGAACTGGAAAGAGTCATGATATAGCAAATTTATAACACCTGTATTTTAACAATACAGGTGTTCTTTTCATAGTATGAACAGAGGGGTGAGACTATGAAAAGAAGAAGGCATAGAAAGTTTCCGAATAAGAGAAAGAGAAAAATTCTAAAGATATATTTTATGCTTGCTGCGGGGATAATGATACTGACAGGAATATATTTGGCTGCAGAAATTTTGCTGGGGCCGGTGCTGGAGGATGTGGCAGAGGTAAGAGTAAAAGAACTGGCGGCAGCCAGCATAAACGATTCCGTGACGCAATTGATGGAAGAAATGCCTGAACGGCAGTTTTTGAACTTTGAGACCGATGAAGAGGGATATGTATCTATGGTTTCGGCCAATACTGCATATATGAATGAGTTTTCTTCCCGGATCATAAAGCTGATCCATGATAATCTCAGTTCTATCGAAGGAGAACGCGTCCGGATACCTGTGGGAACATTGCTGGGGAGCAATGTTCTGAGCCAGATCGGACCTTATGTGGAACTTAGAGTAGAGCCGATAGGCAATGCTTCTATAGATTTTTCTACAGAGTTCATATCTGAAGGGATAAATCAGACGAAATACAAAGTGTTTATGGAAGTTGAAGGAGCGGTAAAACCGGTGATACCTTTTGTTGACGAAGAGTATGAAGTGTCGGCGGTCATTCCGGTGGCGGAGACCGTCATAGTAGGAAAGGTGCCTCAGACTTATCTTTCCCTGCCTTTGACAGAAAACTGATATATGGTATAATGACCGAAAAAAGCTGAAAAATTTGATCATAAATTGAATTTTGAAATGGAGACGATAATGGATAACGATAGAGAAGAACTGCTCATGGATGACAGAAAGCCCAGAGCCATACTGGTAGGCGTGCAGCTTGGGCCTCAGGATATTTCATATTTTATGAATGAACTGGAGCAGCTGTCGGAAGCAGCGAGGCTGGAGGTCGTAGGTGTTCTGACCCAAAGAGCGGAGAGAGTAAACCCTGCATCTTATATGGGAAGCGGCAAACTGGAGGAATTAAA
>JAFXHN010000074.1 GCA_017536365.1 Bacillota bacterium
AAATCCTCTCTATAAATGACTCGGCGAGTCAGAGTTTTCGGATAAATGGCGGAAAAGAGCTACGCGGCGAAATCACCATAAATACGTCAAAAAGCCATACTCCTCCTAAGAGGACTATGGCTGGGTTTATTATGAATGGATCCAGCTTAAATAAGCATTTATAAATCTGTCGATATCTCCGTCCATAACCGCCTGTACGTTTCCTGTTTCTTCACTTGTTCTTAAGTCTTTAACCATTGTGTAAGGCATAAATACATAAGAACGGATCTGACTTCCCCAGGCATTTATTTTAACGTCACCACGGATCTCAGCAAGCTTATTCATCTGCTCTTCTATCTTAAGCTCAAGGAGTTTGGATTTGAGCATTTTCATAGCCATATCCTTGTTGCTGTGCTGACTTCTTTCGTTCTGGCACTGAACAACTACACCTGTAGGGTAGTGGGTGATACGGATAGCAGATGATGTTTTATTAACGTGCTGACCACCCGCACCGCTGGCACGGTATGTATCAACTCGGATATCATCTGTATTGATCTCGATTTCGATATCATCATCTATTTCAGGCATAACATCGCAGCTTGCGAATGATGTATGTCTTCTTCCTGATGAATCGAAGGGTGAAACACGAACAAGACGGTGTACGCCTTTTTCGCATTTTAAGTAGCCATAAGCGTTTTCTCCGTTTACAGCAATAGTAACTGATTTAATACCTGCCTCATCACCCTCAAGGTAATCAAGAAGCTCGATATTGAATCCTTTTTTCTGTGCCCAGCGTGTGTACATACGGTAAAGCATGCTTACCCAGTCACAGGCCTCTGTTCCGCCCTCGCCGGCGTGGAGAGTAACGATAGCATTAAGCTTATCATACTCGCCGTCAAGAAGAGTTGATATCCTTAAATCTTCGTATTTTTCTTTAAACTCTTCAGAAAGCTCTTTTACTTCTTCAAGTATGGATTCATCCTCTTCTTCTGTACCCATTTCAATAAGGGTATAAATATCTTCATATGTGGTAACAAGCTTCTCATAGCCCTGAACCTTGTCCTTAAGGCCTTTGAGCTGCTGCATTACCTTCTGGCTTTTCTGCATGTCATTCCAGAAATCAGGGTCACCTGAAAGTTCTTCAAGTTCAGCTATTTTGTCTTTGGCGCCAGCGACGTCAAAGTAAAGCCCCCATTTCCTCTAATTTTTTGTTGTAGGACGAAAGTTCCTGTCCAATCTGTTCTAACTCGAACATAAAAAATCTCATCTCCTTTTTGAAAACCGCAGGGCTTTGCCCCGCACCCTATCACCCTTTAAAAATGGTGAACCTAAACTTTATCTGCACAAAACTTCGTTTTGTGAATTTACATTATTTTAGCGGAGGTTTGGAACAAAGAGTTCCAACATAAATCCGCATATGGAATTCATTTCCGTCGAGGAAAACACCGAGTCACCTGCACACATTTTAATGTGCGATAACAGGCTCGAGTGTGTTTATACCTCTGTCTAAATTAGTTAAAAGCCGAACGGCTTTTAGCTAGACGCGTAAGCATCACCTTCCGCAGCACTGTTTATATTTCTTGCCGCTGCCGCAAGGACAAGGATCATTTCTGCCAACTTTAGCATCTTTTCTTACTTCAGGTTTTTTCTGTAAAGAGTCGTCCTTGTTGGTAAACATAGGTCTTTCCTCTTCTTTTCTCTCTATCTGCTGAGTAACAAGTCTTACTCTGTAAAGAGTCCTTACAGTATAGTCCTGAATGTTCTCACTTAATTCATCGAACATTTCATATCCTGCAAATTTATACTCCATAAGAGGGTCTCTCTGTGCAATAGCATGGAGGCCTATACCCTGACGCATCTGGTCCATATCATCAATATGGTCCATCCATTTCTGATCGATAACTTTAAGCATAACAACACGCTCAAGCTCTCGCATATTCTCTTCTATACCAATTTCAGCCTCTTTAGCCTCATAGAGTTTTTCTGATATTTCAGATAACTTCTCGATAAAACCTTCTTTTCCAAGTCCTACAGGGTCTTTAGGGAACTCTGAAACAGGCACAGGAATTATATTAAGAAGCTGCTCATAGAATTCGTTTAAATTCCACTCTCCGCCGTTTTCAACATCTCCAAGATATCTGTCAGCAGTACGTCTTACAATAGCGTGTATCATACTGATTATGCTGCTTCTTAAGTTCTCGCCGTAAAGCACTCTCTTTCTCTCACGGTAAATGATCTCTCTCTGCTCATTCATTACCTGGTCATACTCAAGCAAGTGCTTACGTGTTGAGAAGTTGTTGCCCTCGACCTTTTTCTGTGCACTTTCAATAGCTTTGGCAAGAATGCTGTGTTCAATAGGCTCATCCTCTTCGATACCCATACTTGCAACTATTTTTGAAGTCTTGTCTGAACCGAAAAGACGCATAAGGTCATCCTCAAGAGAGATGTAAAATCT
>JAFXHN010000075.1 GCA_017536365.1 Bacillota bacterium
ACAGTTAAGATTCGCTATCAGAGAAGGCGGAAGAACAGTAGGATCAGGCGTAGTAACAGGAATCATCGAATAATTTCTGAGAAAGTCAAACACAGATAAAAAACCAAGAGACTGCAGATATCTGCAGTCTCTATTTTTGTGCCATGACAAGACCTGTTAAATTAGAAGAGATCTCTGAGTATCAGATCGGTCTCCCCTTGATTCATCCCGAATTCTATCCTTTTAACTTTGGGATGGTTTTTGTACGCGCTTCTGACCATTTTCCTGAGTTCTGTCCCACTGTTATAGCCATGTATTATTCTTAGTCGATAGACACTGCCGTTGGCTCTCTTGAGGCGACTGTCTATTAGTGTTCGGGCCTGATCTTTTGTGAGACCGTGCACATCGACTTCCATTATTCCGGCAGATCCAAACATATCAACCATTCCTTTCGAATTTAATATTTATATTATACATTAAAAAGATCACCGTATAAACAGCAAATATGCAAAAGCCTAAAGATATTTATGAATATATATAAAAAGTTATTGCATAATTATGCACAAGGTGGTATACTCAGTTTCGTTAATTATTTTGAAAAGAGAGTGATAAAATGAAACCTAAGATTTTCATTGACGGAAAGGAAGGTACTACCGGTCTTCAGATATTTGAACGACTGGGGGGCAGAACGGATATAGAGCTGATGATCCTGGCAGAAGACTTGAGAAAAGACATGAATGCCAGAAAAGAAATGATAAACAGTGCAGATCTTGTGTTTCTGTGTTTGCCGGATGATGCGGCAAGAGAGGCGGTCAAATTAGCGGAAGATCCTAATGTAAAGATAATAGATGCTTCTACAGCACATAGAACGGATCCCGGCTGGGTTTACGGCTATCCTGAACTTTGCAGGGACCAGGCTGACAGAATAAGGGAAGCCAAAAAAGTGGCTAATCCGGGGTGTCATGCTACGGGCTTTATATCGCTGACGGCGCCTTTAGTGATGGAAGGCATACTTCCAAAGGATTATCCTGTGAGCTGTCATTCACTGACAGGATACAGCGGCGGAGGGAAAAAACTCATTCAGGAATATGAAGGAGAGAGAACAGACAGCAGGCTCAGCAGCTGCAGAGAATATGCCATAACTTTATCTCATAAGCATATACCGGAAATGATGGCTGTAACAGGGCTTAAAAGAAAACCTCTGTTTTTCCCTATCATAGGGGATTATTATGCAGGGATGACCACTACTGTGGGGCTGCACAATGAACTGATGGGCAAAAAAATGACTGCGGTTCAGATCCATGAATTTTTATCGGAACATTATGCGGGACAGAAGTATGTCAGGGTATTGCCTTTTGCCGGAGAAGGAAATATAGATCCGAGAGGCATACTGGAATCCAACAGAAATTTGGGGACTAATTATCTTGATATAGTAGTAAGCGGAAACGAAGAGCAGACTCTGCTGGCCTCAATGTTTGACAACCTTGGAAAAGGTGCGTCGGGGGCGGCAGTTCAGAATATGGAATTGATGCTGGGGCTTGAATAGCTCGGCAGAAAAAGAGAATGGAGTTGAATGTATGAAAATAATAAACGGAGGAGTGAGCACTCCTAAAGGATTTAAAGCAGCCGGCATACACTGCGGCGTTAAAGCGGCCGGCGGAGACAAAAAGGATCTGGCGTTGATATTGTCTGAGGTCCCATGTTCCGCAGCAGGAACCTTTACAACAAATAAAGTTAAGGCATCCCCTGTATATTTATCAATGGAGAATATCGCCGATGGAAAGGCTCAGGCAATAGTTTGCAACAGCGGGAATGCAAACGCATGCGCGCCTAACGGCGAAGCTCATGCCATGACCATGTGCGTTGAAACAGCCAAAGCTCTAGGACTGGACAAGGAAGATGTTTTGGTGGCATCCACAGGAGTCATAGGTCATGAGATAAATATAGATGCTATAGCAGGAGGTATTCCTGAGGCTGTAAAAGCTCTTTCGGAAGAAGGCGGAGAAGATGCATCTTATGCGATAATGACAACAGACCTTGTTAATAAGCAGGTATGCGTTGAAATAGAATTGAGCGGTAAAACTGTTACGATCGGAGGGATAGCCAAGGGGTCCGGAATGATACATCCGAATATGGGAACTATGCTTTGCTTCATAACAACAGATGCGGATATAGCGCCGGAGATCCTTTCGCCTATGCTCAAGGATTGTGTAAGGACTACTTTTAACAGAATAAGCGTTGACGGTGACACCTCAACAAACGACACATGTATCGTGCTGGCAAACGGTTTGGCAGGCAATGACAGGATAACAGAAGAAAATGAAGCATATGCAGTGTTCAAGGAAGCTTTGGCGTTTGTCTGCAGAACTCTTGCGGTAAAGATCGCGAAGGATGGAGAGGGAGCTACAAAGCTTATAACCTGCACAGTAAAGGGTGCTGAAAGCGAAGAAAAGGCTGAAAAGATCTCTATGTCTGTTATAAAATCGCCGCTGGTAAAAACAGCGATGTTCGGAGAAGATGCGAACTGGGGAAGAGTTTTATGTGCCATGGGCTATTCCGGAGAAGATTTTGATCCTGAAAAGGTTACCGTGGGATTCTCTTCAAAGGCAGGAAGCATTGATGTATGCACCGGAGGAAAAGGTCTGGAATTCGACGAAGAAAAAGCATCAAAGGTACTCTCTGAAGAAGAAATAACCATAGATATAACCATGCAGGAAGGCGAGTATGAAGTTACTGCCTGGGGCTGTGATCTTACTTATGACTATGTGAAGATCAACGGAGATTATCGTACCTAAAGAGAAGGAGAAGTAAAATGACTGCATATTCACATATAGAACAGGCTCAGATACTCATAGAAGCGCTGCCGTATATTCAGAAATATAACGGGAAAACTGTGGTGATAAAATATGGCGGCAATGCCATGATAAATGAAGAACTGGCAAATGCGGTAATGAGCGACATAATACTGCTTTCTTTGGTAGGTATAAGAGTGGTGCTGGTCCACGGAGGAGGACCTGATATCAACGAGATGCTGGATAAGACGGGCAAGGAAAGTCGTTTCGTAGACGGTTTGAGATGTACCGACGAAGAGACTATGGACATCGTCCAGATGGTGCTCTGCGGCAGAGTAAACAAAAATCTTGTTGGCAATATCAACAGAAAAGGCGGAAACGCAATCGGACTGTGCGGTCTGGACGGGGGAACGATCAAGGCGAAGAAGTATGATGCTCCTAACGGAAACGATTACGGCCTCGTAGGAGAAATAACATCCATCGATCCGGCGCTGATACAGAATGCTATAGAGAATCACTATATCCCTGTAGTGTCCAGTGTGGCTCAGGGGGTGGATGCAGAAGTCAGCTACAATATAAATGCAGATACTGCAGCTTCGAAACTTGCTGTGGCGCTGAACGCGGAAAAGCTTATACTTTTAACGGATGTAAAAGGTGTTTTAAGAGACCCTAAAGATGACTCTTCTCTTATCAGCGTGATACATCCCGAAGACGTGCCTGTGCTGATGGAAGAGGGCGTTATATCCGGAGGAATGATACCTAAAATAGACTGCTGTGTTCAGGCAATAAGAGGAGGGGTAAGAAGGACTCATATACTTGACGGAAGAGTTCCTCACTCTATACTCATAGAGCTTTTCTCGCACAAAGGTATAGGTACAATGATAAGATAGAATGGGAGATATACAGGGGGGCAGCGTTGAAATCGACGGAAACCCTCTTGTTTTTTCTTTGAAAAAGAGGTATAAGCAGGACTTTGTATAAAGGTGTTGCAGAAAAAAAGGGAAACTGCGCGGATCATATAAAAATTTAATGTAAAGGATTACAAAAACATTACAAATATCTCTTGAAAACAAACATGAACCATAGTATACTTAACCTAACTATAGAAAATATACTAGGAGATAACTGACGCCGGCGAAAAGATGCATATATATTGGTAAATTATCAAAAAAAAAAGCATCCTATTGACGGTATTTAGTTATGCTTTGAGTATTTCTCTTAACACGATAATATTGAAGGAGGGCATTATCTTTGGAACAAAAGGAAAAGCTTTCGTCTAAACAGATGCTGAATGATCTTATGGCGGATCATTATCAAAGTGCTTTAGACGCAAAAGAAAATGGCGAATTAGTAGCTTGGGCGACATCAATCGCGCCACAGGAATTATTAACAACAATGGATATCAAGGTTGTATATCCTGAAAACCAGGCTGCAGCAATCGGAGCAAGAAAAGAAGCACAGAAATTTATCGACGATTCTGAAGGCAGAGGCTACTCAGTAGACTTATGTTCATATGCCAGAGTTAATTTCGGTTATGCAAACTTAAAGAAATCAGAGTCACAGGATATTCCTATGCCGGATTTCATTTACAGCTGCAGCAATATCTGTCATACAGTATTAAAATGGTACGAAAACCTTGCTAAGGAATTAAACATTCCTCTCATCATTTTCGACTTACCATTCAACCACAAATATGACGTACAGGATCACGCTGCTAAATATATGAAAGCGCAGATCGAAGAAGCGATCAAAAAATTAGAAAAGATCACAAAGAAAGAATTCGATCACGACAAGTTCAAGGCTGTTATGGAACAGTCAATCAAAACTTCACAGATGTGGAAAGATGCAACAATGGTTGCAAAAGCTAAACCTTCCCCATTAAACGGTTTCGATCTCTTCAACTACATGGCTGGTATCGTTACAAACAGAGGTACAAAAGCTGGTTACGAAGTATTCAAACGTTGGAAGGAAGAATTAGAAGAAAAAGCTGCTGCTGGTCTTGGCCCATGGAAACCAGGCGAAGAAGAAAAGTTCAGAGTAATGTGGGACGGTATCGCATGCTGGCCATATCTCGGAACAACATATAAAGGCCTCAAGAACAACGGTATCAACATGGTTACATCTACATATCCTGATTCATGGACAATCCTCTATGATAACGGAGATATCGAAGGTATGGCTAAAGCTTACAGTGCAATTTACTGTAACAGCAACCTCCAGAACGGCGTTGACAGAATCACACGTATCGTTGAAGAATATTCATTAGACGGTATCGTATTCCATTCAAACAGAAGCTGCAAGCTCCTCGATTTCAGACAGTTTGAACAGCAGAGACAGATCGAAGAAAAAACTGGCGTAGCTACAGTTCTCTTTGACGGCGACCAGACTGACCCAAGAGCTTTCTCCGGCGAACAGTACAACACAAGAATCCAGGCCTTCTTAGAAAGACTTGAAATCAAGAAAGAAGAAAGGAGAAAGGGCTAATGGCTGATATCAAAACACTCATTGCTGAGTTTGAACAGGTTGCTGCAGATCCTGCAAAATCAGTTGCAGCATTAAAGAAAGAAACAGGTAAAAAACTTATCGGTATGTTCCCATATCACCTTCCTGAAGAAATCGTTTACGCTGCAGGAATGTTACCAGTAGGTATGTGGGGCGGACAGGTGGAAATCAAATTAGCTGACAAATACCTCCAGAGCTTCTGCTGCTCACTCATCAAAGCTAACTTTGAAATGGGTATGGACGGAACATATAAGATCCTTGACGGCGTTATCATGGCTGCTTACTGCGATACACTTAAGTGCATCTGCGAAGACTGGAAAGTTGCAGTAACAGGAATGCCTATGATGGCTATGTACTATCCACAGAACAGAAAGATCGCTGCTGCAGTTCCTTACATGGAAAACGAATTCAAACTCGTTCAGGAACAGTTAGAAAAGATCGCTGGCAAAGCTGTAACAGAAGCTGATTTAGAAGCTGCTTGGGAAGTTTACGAAGCATACAGAGCTGAATGCAGAAAATTCGTAAAACTCGTTGGCAAAATGCCTAAGACATTAAACGCAACAGCTAGACACTATGTCCTCAAAGCTGGCTGGTTTATGGATAAGAAAGTTTACACAGAAAAATTAGCTGCTCTTAACGCTGCTATCGAAGCTGCACCTGCAGAAGAATTCAAAGGCGCTAAAGTTATCGTTGAAGGTATCATGGTTGAGCCTGTTGCTCTCCTTGACGCATTCGTTGAAAACGATGTTTGCATCGTTGGCGATGACCTTTCACACCAGAGCAGAATGTTCAGAGTTGAAGGAAGAAAAGAAGGAACAGTTTACGAAAAAATGGCTTACAGAATCGTTGACGCGTATGCGGACCCTCTCCTCCTCGACGAATTCAAAGAACACGGCAAAGAACTCATCAACATGGTTAAAGAATACGGTGCTGACGGCGTAGTAGTATGCGCTATGAAGTTCTGTGACCCTGAAGAATATGATTATCCTATCTTCAAGGAAGAACTCGAAGCAGCTGGAATCCCAGTTCTTTACATGGAAATCGAACAGAAGATGGATTCAGTTGAACAGTACAAGACAAGAATCCAGGCATTCGCAGAAACTCTTGCATAAGAAAGGGAGACCCTCGTGTATTTCTTAGGAATAGATATAGGCTCATCTTCATCAAAAGTAGTTATAATTGATGAGAATAAAAATATATTAGCAAGAAAAGCAAGAAACTTAGGAACAGGAACAAACGGACCTGAAATGGTAATTGCCGAAGCTCTCGAAGAAGCGGGAATTACAGAGGACCAGATTGTTTATACAGTTGCTACAGGATACGGTAGAGTTACTCATACCAAGGCAGACAAGCAGATCACAGAGATCAGCTGTCACGGAAAAGGAGTTGCACATCTGATACCCGGTGCCCGCACCATTATCGATATTGGGGGTCAGGATGCAAAAGTCATTAAGCTGACAGCTCAGGGAAATGTTGACAATTTCGTGATGAACGAGAAGTGTGCTGCCGGGACGGGAAGATTCTTGGAAGTTATGGCGCGTATTCTGAATTGCTCTCTTGACGAGCTCTCAGATCTGTCAATGCAGTCAACTGAAGAAGTTGAAATAAGCAACACTTGCACAGTTTTCGCTGAGTCGGAGGTTATTTCTCAGCTCGCTCAGGGTACAGCAAGAGAAGACGTTGCTAAAGGCGCAGACAACTCTATCACATCCCGTGTTGCGGGTCTTGCGCGAAGAATAGGTATCTCTCCGGTAGTTGTTATGTCAGGCGGCGTTGCAATGAACGAAAGTGTTGTTCGCTCAATGGAAAAACATATCGGATACGATATAACAGTAGCTCCACACCCTCAGACTGTGGGAGCATTAGGTGCGGCGTTGTTCGCCCTTGAATCGTTTAATAAAAAATAAAATACAGAAAGGACTTGATTACTATGGAAATCAAAAAAATCGCTATGGTCGGTGCCGGAACTATGGGTAACCAGATCGCTATGCAGTGTGCTATCTGTGGCTATGACGTAACATGCTACTCAAGAAGACAGACAACAGTTGACAAAGCTCAGGCTTTCTCAGACAAATGGTTTGCTGGCAGAGTATCAAAAGGTAAGATGACTCAGGAAGAAGCTGACGAAATCCAGGGTAGATTAGTATTCACAAGCGACTTAGAAAAAGCTTGCACAGGTGCTGACCTCGTTATCGAAGCTGTTGCTGACGTAATCGACACAAAGAAAAAAGTTTTAGCTCAGGTTGACGCTATTACTCCAGATCACACAATCTATGCTTCAAACAGCTCATACATCGTAGCATCATTATTTGCTGATGCTGTTAAACATCCAGAAAACGTATGTAACCTTCACTTCTTCAACCCAGTACTCGTTATGAAGTGCGTTGAAGTAGTAAGAGGCCCTCACGTAAATCCTGAAGTTATCGATGCTATGGTTGAATTCACAAAATCAATCAAAAAAGTTCCTTCAGTAGTAAACAAGGAAATCTACGGCTTCATCGTAAACAGAATTTACAGCGCTATCACAAAAGAAGCTTGCTACATCTTAGACCAGGGTATTGCATCTGTAGAAGATATCGACAATGCTGTTAAGAACGGTCTTGGACACAGCATGGGACCTCTCGAGCTCCTCGACATGACAGGAATCGACCTCGAATACGATGTATTAATGCAGAAATACAGAATGACAGGCGACCTCTCCGACAAACCATCCCCAGCAATCGTTGAACACTATGCTAAGGGCGAATTCGGAAGAAAATCAGGTAAAGGTTTCTACGAATATCCAGCAAAATAAGCTGATTTGTGAGGTTTAATATGGAAAATTTAGTTCTGTATGAAAAGGTCGGCGTTATTGGCGTACTTAAAATCAACAGACCAAAAGCATTCAATGCTTTAAGCAGAGAAGTAGTTGATCTTATCGATGAAAAGCTCGAGATCATCAAAGCTGATGAAGAAGTTAGAGCTCTTATCGTAACAAGCGACGGTAACTTTGCAGCCGGTGCAGATATCGTAGCGATGGTAGAATTAGGACCGGAAGAAGCAAGAAAGTTCCTCTTCTCAGAAACTTTCAACAAGCTTGAAAACCTCGGTATCCCAACAATCGCAGCGATCTGCGGATACGCTCTCGGCGGCGGACTGGAATTAGCATTAACATGCGATTTCAGAATTGCATCAGAAGATGCAAAAGTTGGACTGCCTGAAATCACACTGGGCATTATGCCGGGTGCAGGCGGAACTATCAGACTCCCAAGATTGATCGGCGAAGCTAAGGCTAAGGAAATGATCATGCTGGGCGGTCAGATAAAAGCGGATGAAGCTTTAAGAGTAGGACTCGTAAGCAAAGTTGTTCCTAAGGAAGAACTTTTCGACGAAGCTATGAAGCTCGCTGAAAAACTTGCTACAAGACCAAAATTAGCTTTAAAAGCAGCAAAAGAATCCATTAACTATGGAAAAGCTCAGGCCGCAGCTATCGATAACGAAGCTGATATTTGGTCAAGCTTATTTGCAACACAAGATCAAAAAGAAGGAATGAGAGCCTTCGTTGATAAAAGAAAACCACAGTATGTGGGCAAGTAATTAGGAGGAAGAATTATTATGCGAAATGTAGTAGTAGTAGCTGCAGCTAGAACAGCTATCGGTACAATCAACGGTCAGTTCAAATCAGTATTACCTGTTGACTTAACAGTACCTGTAATGAAAGCTTTATTTGAAAGATCAGGCGTTGAAGGAATCGAAGGCATGATCGAAGAAGTTATCTGGGGTGAAAACTATCAGAGAACATACAAAGAAAACAACATCGGTAGAGTATGTGCTGTAAAAGCTGGTTGCCCAGTTGAAACAGCTCCTGGTATCACAATCCACAGAAACTGCACATCATCACTTTCATCAGTACAGTTTGGTTACTACATGATCAAAGCTGGCGAAGCTGATTGCGTATTAGCTGGTGGTACAGAATCTATGACAGCAGCTCCTTTCATGGTATTCGACATGAGAGCTGGTAAAAAATTCGGTCACTCAGAAATGAGAGACTCAATGTGGGATTCACTTTCAAGCGCAGGCGTTGGCTGCTCAATGGGTATGACAGCTGAAAACGTAGCTGAAAGATATGGCATCACAAGAGAAATGCAGGATGACTTAGCTTACAATTCACAGATGAGAGCTACAGCTGCTATCGCTGAAGGTAAATTTAAAGATGAAATCGTTCCTATCTATGTAAAACAGAGAAAAGGCGATCCTATCTGCATCGACGTAGACGAATATCCAAAAGCTAACACAACAATGGAAGGTCTTGCTAAATTAAGAGCATCATTCAAAGATGGCGGTACAGTAACAGCTGGTAACGCATCAGGTATGAACGACGCTTCTTCAGGCGTAATCCTTATGTCAGAAGAAAAAGCTAAAGAAGTTGGCGCAAACATCCTTTGTAGAGTTGCCGGCGTATTCGTAGCAGGCGTTGACCCAGATTACATGGGAATCGGACCTCTCTTCGCTATTCCACAGGCTTGTAAGAGAGCTGGAATCGAAGTTAAAGACCTCGACCTCGTTGAATTAAACGAAGCATTCGCTGCTCAGGCATGTGCATGTATCAAAGAATTAGGTCTCTCAAGAGACATCGTTAACGTTAACGGTTCAGGTATCTCCCTTGGTCACCCAGTAGGAGCTACAGGAACAAGAATGATTACAACTCTTATCTATGAAGCTAAGAGAAGAGGCAACGTAAAATGGGGTTGCGCTTCAGCTTGCGCTGGCACAGGTATGGGTGTTGCTGTAGTATTCGAATTCTAATTAAAGTTAACATTAACAAAATATATAATTTAAGAGGTATTTAAAATGGCTAATTTTTATAAATTAAGCACAGTACAGGAAGAGTACAAGAAAAAGCTTACTACTGCTGATGAAGCGGTAAAAGTTATCAAATCAGGCGACAGAGTTCACTACGGACTTTTCAACGGTCTCGTTGTTGACTTAGACAAAGCTCTTGCTAAGAGAACAGAAGAACTCCATGATGTTATCATCATGACAACAATTTGGGCATGGCCTTTCCCACCAGCAATCTTAGAAGCTGACCCTAAGGCTGAACACTTCAAATATCTGAGCACACAGTTCTCAGCTAGAGACAGATCCTACAACAAACAGGGCTGCTGCTGGTACGTTCCTGTACAGTTCAGAGAAAACCCAAAATACTGGGCTGAATCAATCGAAAGAATGGACGTTGCTATGTTACAGGTTGGACCTATGGACAAATGGGGCAACTTCAACCTCGGACCTCAGGTTGCTGAATACTGGGGATTCCTCGGCGGAAAGAACAGAGCAAAGAAGATCATCGTAGAAGTTAACCCAAAACAGCCTAAGGCTCACGGCGTTGGCGTTTCTCTCAACGTTTCAGAAGTTGACATGATCGTTGAACAGGAAAATCCATACGATATGCCACAGATCAAAGCTAAAGAAGCTGACGAAATCGATAAGAAGATCGCTTCACACGTAATCGACAAGATCAGAGACGGTTCAACAATGCAGTTAGGCGTAGGCGGACTTCCAAACTACATCGGTTCACAGTTAGCTGAAGCTGGCGTTCAGGACCTCGGCGTTCACTCAGAAATGTTCGTAGATGCTTACCTCAAGATGTATGAACAGGGCTGCGTAACAGGTAAGAGAAAGAACTTAAATAAAGGTCAGATGGTACATACATTCTGTCAGGGTTCACAGGCTCTCTATGATTTCTTAGATGACAACCCAATCGTACAGGATATGCCAGTAGATTACGTAAATGATATCGGCGTTATCGGATCACAGGACAACTTCGTATCTGTAAACTCAATCTTACAGGTTGACATCCAGGGTCAGGTTAACTCAGAATCAGCTAAATGGCAGCACATCGGCGGTAACGGCGGACAGGTTGACTTCGTTCTCGGTGCTTACAAATCAAACGGCGGTCAGTCATTCCTCTGCACACCATCAACATTAACAAAGAAAGATGGAACAAAAGAATCTCTCATCGTTCCAAGACTTATGGAAGGTGCTACATGTACAGTTCCAAGAACAGGCCCTCACTACATCGTAACTGAAAACGGCGCTGTATGCCTCAAAGGTAGATCAATGTGGGAAAGAGCTGAACTTCTCATCAGCATCGCTGATCCTGCATTCCAGGATGATCTCGTAAGAGAAGCTGAAAGAATGGGTCTGTGGAAGACAAGCTCCAAGGTTACCTACTAATCTCTGATTAATCGGTACGACGGACAAAGTTA
>JAFXHN010000076.1 GCA_017536365.1 Bacillota bacterium
GATAAGGATGATCCAGATCCAGTTTCAGCCGAAACCACAGCATGTATTATTATTGTTTTCACATACTTCTTCTTCCTGTACTACACAGCCGCAGGCTGAATTTAAATGTCTAAGTTCATCTCCCATTATGAGCACCTCCATATTTTTCAGGATTCCTTCACAGTATATGAATCAAAAACAAAAAAGTTACAGGGTAATAGGGCGACTTTAAAGATTATTTGACAACAATAGGGGGTAAATGTATAATAGTTCATTATCAATGAACCATATAAATTGAAATATTTTGCTGCATTACGAAAGGAGAAAGATATGGATTCTGATGCCGGAGGAAGTAGGAACGGATTTTTTGGAAAACTTTTTGGAAATAGATCCGGAGACTCTGCTAAGCTTGAAGAAGAAATCAAGAATATAATGGAAGAGGGGAATGAGAGCGGTTTTCTGGACAAGGCTCAAAAGAACATGATAGATAATGTGTTTGAGTTTGATGACAGGACGGTTTCTGAGATCATGACCCATAGAACAGACTGTGTAGTCCTGCACATAGATGATTCTTTACAGGATGTGCTCGACTTGACATTGAAACACGGTTATTCACGTATTCCTGTATACGGAGAAGACATTGATGATATAGTAGGTGTTCTTTATGTAAAAGATCTGCTGGTTTTGCTTACACAGGATGAGTCTGCAAGAGAAAAATTTACCATCAGAGATTTTATGAGAAAAGCGGTGTTCGTTCCATTTTCTAGAAGATGCATAGACCTGTTTTCTGATCTTACGGAACAGAAAGTCCAGATGGCTGTTGTTGTTGATGAATACGGAGGAACTTTCGGTATAGTTACAATGGAAGATCTGCTCGAATCCATCGTTGGAAACATGCAGGATGAGTATGACAACGAAGCTGCAGAGATCACTTTTATAAATGATGACGAATACGATATAGCCGGCTGGGTATCTGTTGATGAATTTGAAAGAGTTTTCGACACTGAGATCGAAGAAGATCTTTATGAATCCGATACTATAGGCGGTGTAGTTACTGAAATACTCGGAAGGATTCCGGGAAAGGATGACAGACCATCTGTTATGATAGGAGATATAGAGCTTACTGTCATAGACTCAAATGAAAAGTGTATAGACATGATCAAGTGCAAACGTTTGAAAAACACTGAGATCGAAAGCGGCAATGAATAATAAATTAGGCAGGTGATACACCTGCCTTTATCATTTTTTGTAACAGAAAAGAAGGGGCGGGAATATAATGCCAGTGAGAAACCCTCAGAATCACCACTTTAAAGGAGGTATACAGATGGGATGCTTTAATCAGGGCTGCGGCGGATCTGACATTTTACAGAAGTGCTGCTCGCCTGCTTCAATGTGCTGCTTTGACGGAAATTTAAATAATGTATCAACAGAACCTGTTTTTGTACAAAAAGTATTCGATGCGGTGCTTTTTAATCTTCAGGGACTGAGATCCGTCAGCGGTCAGAAATTCACACCAAGCCTGCCTCAGGGCGTTAGGATAAGAAGGATCACGGATATAAGATGCAGAAAGTATTTTAATCCATATAACATAAACGATCCCTGCAATCTGGCTATAAATGCAGATGTGACTATATCGGGAGCCACCTTCGTTGAAGACGGAAACGGAAA
>JAFXHN010000077.1 GCA_017536365.1 Bacillota bacterium
TGTCAGCTTTGGGAGCAGGTCTGGGAGCCTATGAAGCCTTGGAAATACTTGCTTTATCTTTTGTGATGGCAGGGATCTTTATTTTTTTTATACGTGTGATGTCCTTCCGGAATACAAGGTTTTTGCATCTGAGATCAAAAAAAGAAATACCCTTCGTGCCTTTTATAGCCTGTTCTGCCTTCTTGATTTTTACTGAAAATCTATTATACTGTTTATAGTTTTAAATGTTTACAGGGAAAGGAGAAATTATGCTGAAAGTAAGGCACTTGATAGAGCCAACGGATTTTACCATAAAAGAACTTGAAGATCTTTTCTCATTAGCAGATTTAATAATAGAAAATCCTAAAAAATATGCACGTACTTGTGACGGAAAGATATTGGTGACCCTGTTTTATGAACCAAGTACAAGAACGCGTTTCAGCTTTGAAGCTGCAATGATGAGACTTGGCGGAAATATTCTCGGATTTTCCGATCCGAATTCAAGCTCTACAGCAAAAGGGGAGAATATCCTTGATACTATAAGGATTGTAAGCGGTTATGCCGATATCGCTGTAATGAGACATCCTATAGAAGGAGGTCCTAAGGCAGCATCTCTCTATTCAAAAATACCTGTCATAAATGCAGGTGACGGAGGTCATCAGCATCCTACACAGACTTTGACAGATCTTTATACCATAAGAGCAAAATTCGGAAGACTTGATAATTTAAAGATCGGTATATGCGGCGACCTTAAATACGGTCGTACGACTCATTCTCTGGTCAAAGCTATGTCAAGATATGAAAACAACTCCTTTGTGTTCATTTCTCCTGAAGAATTAAGGATGCCTAAGTATATCTGCGATGAACTGGACAGGCAGAGAGAAGGCCAGTATAAAGAATTCAGAACTATAGCAGTTGATTTAGGGGAAGTGTATATATTATATATGACTCGTGTTAAGATAGATCGTTTTGCAGATCTTGATGAATATGAAAGAGTAAAGGATTCATGTATACTCACAGTTGAGAAAATGGATCTTGCCCAGAAACATATGATAGTGCTGCATCCTCTTCCAAGAGTCAACGAGATCCATCCTGACGTGGATAATGACGAAAGAGCCTGCTATTTTGAACAGGCGGAAAACGGAATGTATGTAAGGATGTCCCTGCTTATGCATCTGCTGGATCTTACAGGAGATTTTTACAACGGAAAAGTCTTTTCTGTAAATGATCCTATGACTTCCGTGGTTGAAATGGATAAGTGCAGAAATCCAAAGTGTATAACAAATCACGAACCGTCTTTGAGACAGAGATTCAACTCTTATGGGGACGGTACTAAAGTGTGCGATTACTGCGGTGCTGTACTGGAAAATTATTGTACTGAAACCAAATAGATGATATAATCGTTAAAGCATAACATGCCGTACTCGGAGGTATATTAATGGAACCAAAATATAAACGAATATTATTAAAGATAAGCGGAGAAGCTCTTGCCGGATCAAACAAATTCGGACTTGATGAAGATATGCTTAATATGGTGGCTACACAGGTAAAGAGTGTTCTCGATCTTGGCGTTCAGGTATCGGTAGTAGTGGGCGGAGGCAACTTCTGGAGAGGCAGGACCAGCAATTCAATGGACAGAGCCACAGCTGACTATATGGGAATGCTGGCTACTGTTATAAATTCTCTTGCGCTGCAGGATGCTTTTGAAAGAAACGGTATCCCTACAAGAGTTCAGACTGCAATAGAAATGAGAGAGATAGCAGAACCGTACATAAGAAGAAAAGCAATGAGCCATCTCAGAAAAGACATAGTTGTTATCTTCGGAGCAGGAACAGGAAATCCGTTCTTCTCAACAGATACAACAGCGGCTCTCAGAGCAGCGGAGATCGAAGCGGAAGTTATCCTTTTAGCTAAAAAGGTAGATGCCGTATATGATGATGATCCTGAAATAAATCCAAACGCAAAGAAATTTGATTCTTTGACTCACAGAGATCTTTTAGATAAAGGTCTGGGAGTTATGGATTCAACTGCTGCATCCCTTTGTATGGAAAACCATATCCCTATCCATGTATTCGGATTAAATGAAGAAAACGGTGTTCTCCGTGCTGTTTACGGAGAAAAGATAGGTACATTGATCAAATAAAAGTTAAGGCGCGTACGCTTTGTAAATGAAAGGAGAACAATTATGGCAAATCGTTTTGAACAGCACGAAGTTATGATCGAAAAGATCGAGAAATCCATCAAATTCTTAAAGGAAGACTTAAATACACTTAGAGCAGGCAGAGCTAATCCTGCTATCCTTGACAAGGTAATGGTAGAATATTACGGAACACCTACACCTTTAAAGAACCTTTCAAACATTTCTGTTCCTGAACCAAGACTTCTTCTTATCACACCTTTTGATCCAAAGAGCATCGGTGATATTGAAAAAGCTATCAACATTGCTAACATCGGTATCAACCCATCTAATGACGGAAAAGTTATAAGACTTGCTATCCCGCAGGTAACAGAAGAAAGAAGAAAAGAACTCACAAAGACAGCTAAAAAAATGGGCGAAGAAGCTAAAGTTGCTGTTAGAAACTTAAGAAGAGACATCAACGATGAACTCAAAAAGATGGAAAAAGCAAGCGAGATCACAGAAGACGATTTAAAAGGAGCTCTTGATGAAGCTCAGAAGATCGTTGACGATTCCATCAAAAAGATCGACGGTATCGTTGCAGATAAAGAAAAGGAAATCATGGAGGTTTAATATTGGACCGCATTCCTGATTTGACAGGGTATCTTCAGGAGGATGCCGAAAATATTTTAAAAGAAGCCGGAATTGAATACGTTGTTTCAGAGACATCTTCTCCGAGAAATGACGTAGAAGGCGAAGAGAAGAGAGTAGTGCGTCAGGTAGTGAAAAACGAGGTTGTCAATATTACCTTATGCAGATATTAATTGATCAACGGGACAGCTCTATCAGATTTTGACAGGGCCGTCCTTTTTCTCATAATTTGAAGGAGAATGAATAATGAGCTGCTCATTTGACATAGATTATAGTAAACTTCCTTCACATATTGCCGTTATCATGGACGGTAACGGAAGGTGGGCAACTAAAAAGGGAGTACCTAAGCTTTCCGGGCACAAAGCCGGTATGGAAGCTCTTAAAAAGATAGTTAGAAAGTCAGGAGAGATAGGCGTGGAATACCTTACGGTCTATGCTTTTTCCACTGAAAACTGGAAACGTTCCACAGAGGAAGTGGGGGGGATATTCCAAATACTCGTATACTATATGGAAAGAGAGCTTAAAGAGATCCACAAACAGAATGTAAAAGTCAATATACTTGGGGATTATTCTGCGATACCGAAGAAAGCTGAAAATGCTGTAAGTGAAGCTCTTGAACTTACAAAGAACAACACAGGACTCAAATTCAACATAGCTTTGAACTACGGAGGCCGGGATGAAATATGCAGAGCGGTAAAAGCTTTGGCAAAGGATGTGAAAGACAGTGTTATAGATCCGGAGGATGTGACTGAGGAAATGATAGCTTCCAAGCTCTATACAGGAGGAATGCCTGACCCTGATCTTATAATCAGGACCAGCGGAGAACTCAGACTCAGCAATTTCCTTTTGTGGCAGTCTGCGTACAGCGAGTTTTATTTCACTGATGTTCTTTGGCCGGATTTCGATGAAGATGAGTATCTTAAGGCCATAGAGAGCTTTCAGCACAGAAAAAGAAATTTTGGGGGAAGATAGCAGATGAAAACTAGAATAATATCGGGACTGATAATGGCACCTCTGCTTATAGTGATCTTTATCGGAGGACCGCTGCTTAAAGCATTGGTTTTCGTAATAAGTGTTTTAGCGGTAATAGAATTTTTCAATGTTCATAAAAAAGATGATGTTTATGCCAGCATACCTATAGCCATTGGATCAGCTGTGGTGCTGTACGCCATGAGCTTTATTGGTGTAGATCCGAAGTTTTATATCCTTTGGCTCATTGCCAGCATTTTTGCTTGTTTACTGTATATGTTCAATATCGATAAGCGCCTTACAGAGGATGCAACTCTTACGATAACAGGGATAATTTATGTTATCTTTTTTGCCTTCCATATAGCATGGATCACTGATCTTGAAGGATACGAAGTGTTCGTATGGATGGTACTGATAACTGCTTTTATTACCGATATAGCAGCATACTTTTCTGGATACTTTTTCGGGAAATATCATTTCTTCGGGAAAGACAAACTGTGTCCTAAGATCAGCCCTAAAAAAACAAGAGAGGGTGCTGTCGGAGGGGTATTCTGGTGTGCGCTGTTTTCCGTAGGATTCGGTCTGCTGTTTACAGACGGGCTTTGGTATCATTGTCTGTTTATGGGTATCATAGGCAGTGTGGCAGCTCAGTTTGGAGATCTCACAGCATCAATTTTCAAGAGAAAAATAGATGTAAAGGACTATGGCCATTTGATCCCGGGACATGGCGGAGTTATGGATAGGATAGACAGCATACTATTTACCGCTCCTGTGGTATTCTGGTATTTACAGGTTTTTGTTGTTAAATAGCGCAGGTCACATATGAACTGCTTGGAGTAGATATGGGTATTAAGAAGAAGATAGCCGTGCTGGGTTCTACCGGTTCCATCGGCACTCAGGCATTGGATATTATTAGAAATAACAGAGATAAGTATGAGGTAACTGTTCTTTCCTGTGCTTCGAGCTTAGAACTTTTAAAAGAGCAGATAAATGAATTCGCGCCTGAAGCTGTTGTGACAAAGCATGAAAAAGATGCTTTGGAACTCTCTAAACAGTTTAAGGGTGTGGAATTTTCCTGGGGAGAACATGGACTTATAGACGGAGCTGTTCTTGCCTCAAATGATTTAGTGCTGAATTCCCTGGTGGGGATGCAGGGGCTCGTTCCTACATATGAAGCTATCAAAGCAAAGAAAAATATAGCTCTGGCAAACAAGGAGACTCTTGTGGCCGGAGGTGATCTGGTAATGAAAGCGGCTTCCGAAATGGGAGTTTCAATACTTCCTGTAGACAGTGAACATAGTGCTGTTTTTCAGTCCCTTCAGGGCAATGAACATAATAAGATCAAAAAGGTTATCCTTACAGCTTCGGGCGGACCTTTCAGAGGATATACTGAAGAAATGCTTAAAAATGTTACTGTACAGGACGCATTAAAGCATCCCAACTGGAGCATGGGGAGCAAAATAACTATCGACTCGGCCACAATGATAAATAAGGGGCTTGAAGTCATAGAGGCTCATCATCTTTTCGGCATGCCCGGAGATAAGATCGATGTAGTTGTTCATCCGCAGAGTATAATCCATTCAATGGTGGAATATGAAGACAGAGCTGTTATGGCGCAGCTGGGACTTCCGGATATGAGAGTTCCTATCGCCTATGCTTTCTCTTATCCGGAAAGGCTTGAACTGAAAGAAGAAAGCCTTGATCTTGCTAAACTCGGAAGTCTTACCTTTGAAAAGCCTGATCTTAAAGTTTTCAAAGGGCTCCGACTGGCTTATGAAGCACTGGCTGCCGGCGACGGAGCTACCTGCGCCTACAATGCTGCAAACGAAGAACTGGTAGCTATGTTCCTGAATGGAAAGATCGGATTTACAGATATTCAGAATAATGTTGAAAGAATAATGGAAGAATATGTTTCTGTAACCATTAAAAATATAGATGATATTTTGGATCTCGACAGGGAGATCCGAAGAAAGGTAAACAGTATATGCTTAAAACGATACTGATCGTTGTTATATTATTTGAGTTTCTTATAATAGGTCATGAATTCGGTCACTATATAACAGCGAAAAAAGTGGGTATAAAGATCAACGAGTTTTCAATAGGTATGGGACCGGCTATTATAAGCAAACAAAAGGGTGAAACTCTTTATGCACTCAGAGCTTTTCCTATAGGCGGTTATGTAGCTATGGAAGGTGAAGACGACGACTCGCAGGATGAGAGAAGTTTCAACCAAAAAACCATTCCGCAGAAGATGCTTGTGGTCTCTGCCGGTGCCATTATGAACTATCTTATGGCCATATTGATACTTGTGATGATGTTTATGTATATCGGGGCACCCTCCACTACTATAAAAGACGTAGTCGAAGGAAGTCCCGCAGCAGTATCTGGGATCGCGCCGGGAGATACTATCGTAGGTGTAAACGGTGTTGAAGCTGATGAATGGAGCATCATCACAGAAGAAATACAAAAGTACGGCGAAGGAGATATAGTAGCTGTTGATGTATTAAAAGGCGATACGGATGAAGTGGTCACAATGGATCTTCAACTGTTTCTAAATGAACAGGGTATGCCTGCCATAGGTGTTTATGCGGATTATGAAAGAAATCTGATATATTCAGTTAAAAAAGCTTTTGCAGGCTCAGTTGATCTGATTTTCGTAATGTTTGAATCATTGAGAATGCTCATATCCGGAGAAGCCTCTGTCAATGACGTGGTCGGGCCGGTGGGCATAGTCAGTGTTATGGGAGATGCTGCTGCCCAAGGGGTAATTTATGTGATGTATTTATCAGCACTTTTGAGTGTGAACCTTGCTGTGGTAAATCTCTTGCCTCTGCCTGCCCTTGACGGTGGAAGGCTGCTCTTCCTGCTGCTTTGCGGCATCACGAAAAAACAGCTTGATCCAAACATTGAAGGAAGGATCCACTATCTTGGTTTTGTACTTTTACTTGTGCTTATGGTAGTTATAACAGTAAAGGACGTTAATCAATTCATATTGCATTAGGTGGTATTATTAAAATGACGAAAGAAGTAATGTGCGGAAAAGTAAAGATCGGAGGCGGTGCGCCTATCAGCATTCAGTCTATGACAAATACAAAGACTGAAAATATTGATGCTACCGTTGAACAGATATTAAGGCTTGAGGAGGCAGGCTGCGAGATCATTAGATCTGCAGTACCTGATATAAATGCTGCCATTGCTTTTGAAAAGATAAGATCAAGAATAAGTATTCCTATCGTTGCGGATATACATTTTGATTATAAGCTGGCGGTGGCTGCCATTGAATCCGGTGCTGACAAGGTGAGGATAAATCCGGGCAACATCGGCGGCGATGATAAGCTTTTTCCTGTAGTTGAAGCGGCAAAGAAGAGAGGCATCCCTATAAGGATAGGAGTCAATTCCGGATCGCTGGAAAAGGATATTTTAAAAAAATACGGAGGTGTAACGGCAGAAGGACTTGCCGAAAGCGCTTTGAAAAATATAAAAAGAGTTGAAGATATGGGTTATGATAATTTAGTCGTATCTCTTAAATCTTCTGATGTAAGGCTGAATTATAATGCCCACAGGATCCTTGCAGAAAAGACAGATCATCCTCTTCATATAGGGATCACTGAGTCCGGAACTGTCAACAGCGGAAAGGTAAAATCCGCAGCGGGGCTGGGAGCTCTGCTTTTAAACGGTATCGGCGACACAATGAGAGTAAGTCTTACAGGTGATCCGGTGAGAGAAGTGTATTTTGCAAAGGACATCCTCAAGGCCTGCGGTATCAGGAGAAACGGTATAAATCTAGTTTCATGTCCTACCTGCGGAAGAACAAGAGTGGATCTCGAAAGTATAGCTCTCAGGATCGAAGAGCTTACATCAGCCATCGATAAAGATATTACAGTGGCTATTATGGGCTGCGAAGTAAACGGTCCGGGGGAAGCAAGAGAAGCAGACTGCGGCATAGCCTTCGGCAATGACAGAGCTGCGGTTTTCAGAAAAGGTGAGATAATCAAAACCGACAGTGTGGAAAAAGCTATAGAGTTATTACTGGAAATAATAAAGGAAATGTAATGGAAGAACTTATACTAAGATACATAAATGCACAAGAACTTGGATTTCCGGAGAACACTTCTCCGGATTTATACTTAAATAACGCAAATTTCAACGAGACTTTGGGAGTTCTGGACCTTAATATGACCTCCAATTTTGTTGTGCCTTCATATATCCTTGATGTGGTGCGTTCTTCAGTCATGGACAAGATCCCTGATGTTAAAGAAGTTAATTTCAATTTTAAATACGACAATATGGTGGAGCTCAAACAAACTGTAAGAGCAGTGCCTTTAAATGAAAAAGGAATAATGAAGATCAAGGATCTCAGAAGATCCGATACTCCTGTGGAAATAGAGGGTCAGGTACTCTATAAAGAAGTAAGAAAACTTAAAAGCGGACGTTCACTGCTCATACTTCACGTTACGGATTTTACCGAAACCATCGCGGTCAAAAAATTTCTTGGCACAAAACAGGCCTTGACTTTACCTGATGAGATACATGAGGGATGTTTTGTTGCTGCTTCGGGAACTGTACAGCAGGATAATTTTGAAGATTCTAATGTTTTTATGGCTAAAAAGGTGGGCTATATAGGAGAAGCAGATTTTAAAAAGAGGATGGATACTGCTCCGGAAAAAAGGATAGAACTTCATGCTCACACAAACATGAGCAAGATGGATGGTCTTGTCACTCCAAAGGAACTGGTGGCAAGAGCTGCGGAATGGGGACACGAGGCAGTAGCTATCACTGATCATGGAGTAGTGCAGTCCTTCCCTGATGCCATGAACGCCGGCAAAAAGAAAGGTATAAAGATACTCTATGGAATGGAAGGCTACCTTGTAAACGATATAGATGAAAGCGCTCCGATATATCTTGATGATGAATTTGTAGTGTTCGACCTTGAAACAACAGGGTTTTCACCCACAGCCAATGAAATAATAGAGATAGGAGCTGTAAGAGTTAAAGGCAGAAAAATACTGGATGAATTCCATTCCTTTGTAAAGCCGTCGGAGGAAATACCTGAGAACATCACAGAACTCACTGACATAACAAATGAGATGGTGGCGGATGCAGACCCTGTGAGCGCAGTATTGCCAAGATTTATAGAATTCGCCGGAAATGCTGTGATGGTGGCACATAACTCGGCTTTTGATATGTCTTTCATTAAAATGAATGCGTCAAGGCTGGAAATTCCTTTCGAAAACAGAGATGTGGACACTCTGTATTTATCAAGAGTACTGCTGCCTGAACTTAAGCGTCACAGGCTGGATGCTGTTGCAAAGCATTTTTCTATAAATCAGGAACATCATCACAGAGCCGATGACGATGCCAGGACCACTGCAACTATACTGCTGAAATTCTTTGAGATCATGGAAAATGCGGGAGTTCAGAATATTAATGAAGCATCCAGAGTAAACTGTGTAGGGATAGATTATAAATCAAAAGACACCAATCATATAATATTATTTGCACAAAATAAGACAGGGCTTAAAAATCTGTACAAGCTGGTCTCCTTGTCACACCTTGAATATTTTTATAAAAAACCAAGGATACCTAAGTCGGTGCTCATGAAGCACAGGGAAGGTATCATAGTAGGAGGAGCCTGTCAGGATGGAGAGGTTTTCCAAAGCGTATTGAACGGAAGAAAATATGAGGATTGTCTGGAGATCGCCAAGTTCTATGATTATCTTGAACTTCAGCCTAGATCAAACAATGAATTCCTTATAGAAAACGGAAAGATCGCAGACGAAAACGGCCTTATAAAAATCAACAAGACCATAGTTGACATGGCGAAAGATCTGGGGATCCCGGCAGTTGCCACTTCCGATGTTCATTATATGGAGCCGGAAGATTCGATTTACAGAAAGATCATCATGAAAGGCCAAGGTTTCAAAGATGTTGAAGGAGATAACGGCCTTTATTTCAGGACCACTTCCGAGATGCTGGATGAGTTTTCATACCTTGGTGAAGAGGATGCGTATAATGCAGTAATTGCAAATCCAAAGAAAATTGCGGACAGTATAGAAGTGTTCGATCCTGTTCCAAAGGAAAAGTATCCGCCTAAGATAGAAAATTCAGATGCGGATCTCAGACGTCTTTGCTATGACAAAGCTCACAGTATTTACGGAGATCCTTTGCCCGAGATCGTAGAGAAAAGACTTGAAAGAGAGCTTAATTCCATAATAAGCAACGGCTACGCTGTAATGTACATCATTGCACATAAGCTGGTAGCCAAGTCTATGTCAGACGGTTATGTGGTAGGTTCAAGAGGGTCGGTAGGATCTTCTTTTGCAGCTACTATGAGCGGTATCACAGAAGTAAATCCTTTGCCACCTCATTATATATGTCCGAAATGCAAACATTCTGACTTCGATATTGAAGGGGACTATGACTGCGGTGTAGACCTTCCAAATAAAAATTGTCCTGTATGCGGAGAACCGTACATCAAGGAAGGATTCAACATACCGTTCGAAGTTTTCCTTGGATTCAAAGGCGATAAGGAGCCTGATATAGACCTTAACTTTGCCGGAGAGTATCAGCCGGTCGCTCATAAATATATAGAAGAACTTTTTGGTAAAAATCATGTATTCAGAGCAGGGACTATAGGTACAGTAGCTGCCAAGACCGCTTACGGATACGTTATGAAATATTATGAAGAAAAAGGCGAAAAAATCAGCAAATGGGAAGTGGGAAGACTTGCCAAAGGCTGTGAAGGGGTAAAAAGGACCACAGGTCAGCACCCGGGCGGTATCATCGTAGTTCCTAAAGAAAACGATATACATGAATTCTGCCCTGTTCAGCATCCTGCTGATGACAGCTCAAATGATATCATAACGACTCATTTCGATTATCATTCTATTGATGCCAATCTGCTTAAGCTTGACATACTCGGACACGATGGTCCTTCCATAATAAAAATGCTTTATGATATAACAGGTGTGGATCCAAATACTGTACCATTAAAAGATGAAAAAGTAGACCTGTTGTTTACCGGGATAACCAGTCTTGACTTGAAGGATGACAGGTTTACTGCAGATAAAGGCAGTCTGGGGATACCGGAGTTTGGCACTAAATTCGTTAGACAGATGCTGGAGGATACCAAACCTAAGAGTTTTGCTGACCTTGTCAGGATCGCGGGACTTTCTCACGGAACAGATGTATGGCTAAACAATGCTCAGGAATTTATCCTTAACGGGACCACTGAGCTGAGCGGAGTTATTTCCGTGCGTGACGATATCCTGAATTATCTTCAGAAGATGGGTGTGGAATCCTCGGTAGCTTTCAAAATTATGGAAGATGTTCGTAAGGGTAAGGGCGTTAAAGAAGAGTATGCCGAAGTGATGATGGAAAACGGAGTGCCTGAATGGTATTTGGAGTCATGCAGAAGGATACAATATATGTTCCCTAAGGCACACGCTGTTGCCTACGTTATGATGTCATACAGAATAGCATATTTTAAGATATATTATCCTCTTGCGTTCTATGCAAGCTACTTTACCATGAAAGTAAGTGATTTTAATTCAGAAGTGATTCTGAAGGGCATAGACGCTATCCTTGAAAGGATGAGCTTAATTGAATCAAAAGGTAAATCTGCAGGTCAGAAAGAACTTACGGAACTGCCTGTTCTCGAACTTGCATTGGAAATGTACTGCAGAGGATATGAATTCATGCCAGTAAGCCTTGAGATCTCTGATGCCGAGAAATTCAAAGTTGTAGACAACAAAGTACTGCTTCCTTTTGCTGCCTTGTCGGGAGTGGGAGAAAATGCCGCAAAGGCACTGTTTAAGGAAGTAAAAAACGGCCCATTCCTATCTATAGATGAGCTTAGGAAGAGGACAAAACTGAACAAGACAGCAATTGAAGCTTTAGAAGAAAGCGGAGTGCTCAAGGGCATTCCTAAATCAGATCAGCTGTCATTCTTTTAAATAAGAAAGGTAAATGCGGATGTTTTTATTGGGTATCGATATAGGGGGAACAAATATAAAAATAGGTTTTATTGAAAAAGAAACCGGAGATCTTATCTTCTCCACTCAGATGCCGTTTCAAAAAGAGCTTGGATATAAAAAGATATGCAAGAACATACGGGACAATGCTTTAGCTCTGGCGGTGAATCACGGCATAAATATGGATGAGATCATATCGGTGGGAGCCGCTGTGCCCGGAAGTATAGATCCGGATGAGAAAACGGTGATCAATGCCTACAACCTTGATTTTGAAAATGTTCCTTTGAAAGAAGAACTATCTAGGCTGTTTACCGATAAAAACATCATTATAGTTAACGACGCTTCTGCCGCTGCCTTTGCGGAATTTAAGAAAGGAGCCTTGGAAGGTTTTTCAACTGCTGTATTTCTTACGATAGGGACCGGTCTGGGTGGAGGATTGGTGATAAACGGAAAACTTTTTAACGGCGGCCGCGGTCATGGGGTAGAACCCGGACATATGATCATTGACTGTTACGGAGACAAATGCACCTGCGGAAATATAGGCTGTGCCGAAACACTGTGCTCCGCATCATGGCTTGTAAAACAGGGGATATCTGTACTGAAGTCATATCCCGATTCACTTATAACAATAAGATCAGGAGCCGATCCGGAAAGAGTGTCGGCAAAACTTGTTATAGATGCAGTGAGATCCGGAGATACGGCAGCCATCAGGATATTCAATGAGTTTTTAGATAATCTTAGTTCAGCAATAGCATCCATGGCGAATATTTTAGATCCGGAAATAATCGCTATAGGCGGAGGGATAAGTGCAGCGGGGGATATATTGTATATACCGCTTGAACTCAAAGTAAACGATAAAACATTTTTTAATGAAGAATACAAAGTAGTGCCTGCTGTCATGGGAAATGATGCAGGTATGATAGGAGCCGCTTTGCTTGCGGCGGAAAATGCGGGTGAAAAAAGATGAAGTATAGAAGCCAGGGAACACTTAAAAAAACACCGGAAAATGCAGCAGTAAGATGCTGTTTTAAAGCGCTGGGCTATTCAGATTATGAATTGGATGATAAGCCTGTTATCGGAATAGCTAATTCCTGGAACACGATCGTACCGGGACATTCTAATCTTAGAGATCTTGCTGAACATGTAAAAAAGGGGATCTACTCCAACGGTGGTACGGCTGTGGAATTCGGAGTCATAGCCGGATGTGACGGTGTGGCGGATTGGGACAGCGGGATGCATTTCGTACTTCCCTCAAGAGAAGTTATATGCGATTCTGTGGAGCTTCAGGTAAGGATGAGCCATCTTGATGCTATCGTTCTCTTAGGTTCCTGTGACAAGATCGTTCCGGGCATGCTTATGGCTGCAGCGAGACTTAATATACCTGCCATCCTTTTGAATGGAGGACCTATGCTTGGGGGTGTTGAGTTTGACGGAAGACAGTCAGACCAGACTACTCCTGATGAAGCAGTGGGAATGCTTGCAGCAGGAAGGATATGTGAAGATGATCTTATGGATCTGGAAGAAACTGCCGTACCGGGATGCGGTTCATGTGCTTATTTAGGCACTGCAAACTCAATGGGATGCGTTGCGGAAGCTTTGGGTATGTCCTTAACAGGTTCAGCTCTTATACCTGCGGTTTATGCGGAAAGATTGAGGATGGGATTCGAGACCGGCAGAAAAATATGCGATCTGGCAAGAGAAGGTATAACCGCAAGAAAAATTATAACTGAGGCTTCTGTAAGAAATGCCGTAAATGTTGTAAATGCCATTTCAGCTTCCACAAATACTGTGCTTCATATTGCTGCCATCGCTCATGAAGCGGGACTTGATATGGATGTTATGAGCGTATTCAGAGAATCAGGTAAAACTGTTCCTCATATCGCTAAAGTCAACCCTGCGGCAAAATGGACTATGGAAGATTTTTATAAAGCCGGAGGAGTGCCAAGGGTCATGAGCAATCTGGGAGAATACATAGACGGGAATGTAATTACCTGCACCGGCAGAACAATGAAAGAAAATCTGACTGGATACAGATATAAGTATCCTGTCAATGACGATATAATACGTACACCGGAAGAGCCTTTCAGTGAATTCGGAGGGATAGCTGTGCTTGAAGGAAATATTGCTCCGGATACTGCTATAACTAAACCGGGAGCCTATGCCAGGGAATTAAGACATTTTATCGGCAGGGCAAGAGTTTTTGACGGTGAAGACTCTGCAAATGAAGCAATACTGGCAGGAGAAATAAAGGCGGGAGACGTCGTGGTCATCAGGTATGAGGGTCCTAAAGGCGGACCCGGTATGAGAGAAATGTATCATGCTATGAAATATCTTTACGGTCTGGGACTGGGAGAGTCCACCGCTGTAATCACAGATGGGCGTTTTTCAGGAACAAATAACGGATGCTTCGTAGGTCATATTTCACCTGAAGCTGCTGAAGGCGGACCTATAGCTATCCTTAAAGATGGAGACATGATAGAGATAGACGTAGATGCAGGAAAAATATCTGCTGATCTGACGGACGACGAGATCAAAATACGTTTTGAAGAATGGAAAGTTCCTGATAGAGAAGTGCCGGAGGGCTACCTAAGACGTTATGTTAAACTGGTCACATCCGCCAATAAAGGGGCAATAGTCAAATAAAATCCTTGCAATATAATGTACGTAATGGTATAATAAATCATCTTAATAATAGTTATCGCAAGAGAGTGGGCAAAACCCACTCTCTTGATTTTAGATAGTGATTTGATTTTTTAAAGGTGGTGAGCGGATGGCAAAGATGAAGATCACTGATATCGTGGAAAGAGAGCTTAACGAGTTTCTTCCTGAAAACGGTTATGAACTGTTTATGACCGAATATGTAAAGGAA
>JAFXHN010000078.1 GCA_017536365.1 Bacillota bacterium
CTTATTTGGTAAATTCATTTATAATGCCTCCCCTACTAAATCATAATCAAATGCATCTATTATTTTAACTTTTACAAAATCTCCCGGTTCCAAAGGTTTATCGGAAGTGAAGATAACGCCGTTGTCTATCTCCGCCGCATCATACTGAGTCCTTCCCAGATATGCTCCTTCTTCATCAGGGCCTTCCTCAACCAGCACTTCATATATGTCCCCAACGCGTTTCAGATTCTTTTCCAGTGAGATGCTTTGCTGAAGCTGCATTACAGCTTCCTGACGTCTTGCCTTGACATCGCTCCTTACCTGAGGTTTTATCAATGCCGCAAGAGTGCCGTCTTCTTTTGAATAAGAGAAAACACCCAGTCTGTCAAACTGCATATCTTCAACGAAATCATAAAGCTCATTGAATTCCGCAGCCTTTTCTCCCGGGAAACCCACGATCAGAGTTGTCCTGATAACTATGTCCGGGATCTCCTTCTGCATCTTCTTAACGACTCTTTCTATATCAGCCTTGCGAGACTTGCGGTTCATAGCTTTGAGTATCACATCGCTGCCGTGCTGCACAGGCATATCTATATACTTGCATACCTTTGGATTGTCTCGGATCTCTTTGATCAGCTTATCGGTGATCTTGTCCGGATAACAGTACATGAGCCTTATCCACTTTATACCTTCCACATCCTTAAGATCATGCAGAAGATCTGCCAGATCGTAATCGTCGTACAGACCGTATCCGTAATTTGTCACGTCCTGAGCTATAAGGACAAGCTCCTTCGCTCCTTTTGCAGCAAGAGCTCTCGCTTCTTCCAGTATATTTTCTTTTTTTCTGCTCCTGTAAGGTCCTCTGATATACGGTATTATGCAGTAAGTGCATCTGTTGTTGCAGCCTTCCGCAATTTTAAGATATGCAGAACCATTCTTTACTTCAGATGTCATTCCCTCGAATTCTTCAAAAACTCCATCCGTTTCAGTGCATCGGAACCTTCTGCCTTCCTCTAAAGTATCTTCTATGAGACGAGGAAGTTTGGCGTAATCATTAACACCTATGATAAGTTCAGCTTCCTGCATTACGTTAAACAACTCTTCTTTATATCTTTGTCCCAAACAGCCCGAAACAATGATCATTTCGCAGTTGTATCTTTTGTACTTTTCCATTTCAATGACGGTGCTTATAGATTCCATCTTGGCATCATGGATGAAAGCACAGGTGTTTACCATTATTATTTCTGCCTCATCAAGATCATCTGTTATCTCGTGACCTGCATCGATCAGCACACCTTCCGCCATTTTGGAGTCCACTTCGTTTTTTGGACAACCCAACGTTTCTATATATATTTTCATATATCCTCCGGTTCAGGATCCGGTTCATAATCCGGAGCCTTGCTGTCTATATTGTATTCATCGCTGACATACTGAGTTTCACCCTCATAATCGGAAACAGCATCTTCGGAAACCATCCTTTCCTCTGTCTTAAAGCTGTGTTCTCCCCGGTTGTCAAGTTCCTCAAGACCCGCTTTTGAAAGAAGCACTCTTCTCGGCCTGCTGCCGTCGGCAGGGCCTACGATACCCCTTTCTTCCATCATGTCCACCAGTCTGCCGGCTCTGTTATAGCCTATACGGAATTTTCTTTGAAGCATGGATACGGATGCCTGCTCCGCATTCACCACCAGTTCAATGGCATCTCTGAGAAGCTCGTCCACACCTTCTTCATCGTAATCGATAGATGAAGTCTCTATCGTATCCATCAAATCGTTTGAAAACTCCTGTTTCTGATCCTGGTTGGAAACAAAATCTATTACGGCTGCTATTTCCTCTTCGGAAACAAAGTTGCCCTGTACTCTTAAAGGCTTGCCTAATCCTATAGGCGCAAAAAGCATATCACCTTTGCCTACCAGTTTCTCCGCCCCTGAGCTGTTGAGGATAGTTCTTGAATCTACCTGTGATGATACGGCAAAAGCTATCCTTGAAGGAACGTTATTCTTAATGACCCCGGTTATTACATCAACAGAAGGTCTTTGAGTAGCTATGATAAGATGCATTCCCGCCGCTCTGGCCATCTGGGCAAGTCTGCAGATAGCATCTTCCACCTGCTGAGGCGCAGTCATCATAAGGTCTGCCAGTTCGTCGATTATTATAACGATCTGAGGCATAGGCTGAAGATCCTCTCTGTCTGCGGCCTTCTTATTGAATCCCGCCAGATCTTTTACACCTATCTCGCTGAATCTTGCGTATCTGTCCTCCATTTCCTTTACAGCCCAGTTAAGCGCAACTGCGGCCTTGGAGGCTTCGTTCACTACAGGTATCATAAGGTGAGGTATGCCGTTGTAATGGCTGAGTTCCACCACCTTAGGATCCACCATGATTATCTTCACTTCATCCGGCCTTGCTTTGTAAAGCAGACTTAAGATAATGCTGTTTATGCACACGCTCTTTCCCGATCCTGTAGAGCCCGCTATAAGCATATGAGGCATATCTCCCAGATCTGCTATAACAGGGTTGCCTGAAATATCTCTTCCCACAGCAAAGGTTATTTTTGATTTGCTGTCTGAGAATTCTTTTGAGCCGATTATTTCTCTGAGGAAAACCGGCTTTTTATCATCATTTTCTATTTCTATACCTACCGCCGCTTTGCCCGGGATAGGCGCTTCAAGCCTGATGCTCTTCGCTTCCATGTTAAGAGCTATATCATCCTGAAGTCTTACGATACTGCTTACTTTGACACCTACTGCCGGCTGTACTTCAAATCTTGTAACAGACGGTCCTCTGCTAACGTTGATGACTTTTGCATTAACGTTAAAGCTCTGAAGGGTCCTTTCAAGCCTTGACGCCTTACGGCTCAGTTCTGCAGTCTCATCTCCTCTTGATTCCGAAACGCCGCCTCTAAGCAAGGATATAGGAGGAAGTTCATATTTCACTTCCGGCATTTCAAGCTGTTCTCCGTCTTTGTTTCCCGCAGACTGAGCATTCAGCTCTCTGTTCATCTTTTCTATGCCTTTTTCCAGTTCGGAATCATCCATTTTTTCTTTTTTAGGCGGAACGTCTTTTACGGCTGCGCCGGCTGCGGCGCCTGCCATACCTGCCGCAGCTCCCGCCGCGACATCCGCACCATCCTTGACCGCTTCAGCGGCGGCCGCCGGCTCCTCACCGAACTCTGCCGGCATCGGCGCAGGCTCTTCTTCTTTAAACGGGCTCTTGAACTCAAGAGAATTAACTCCATCCAAGTCTGTAACCGCCCTCTTTTCTTTACCGCCTTTGCTTACGATATATATGCTGTCCGCACCGCCCAATCCATAGCTTACCTCTTCCGCTTCAGGCATATCCGCATCTAAAACGGGTTCCTGAGCCTCAGGCTGTTTGTCAAGCTTAACGTCCTGCACATCATCTTTATTCTTGAAAAGAGTATCCTCGTCTGCCTTAAGATACCCCAGGATAGTCTTTTTCTTTCCAATATTTACACGTTTCTTTTCGCCTTCCGGCACCTTTTCAAGTTCTTTGTATGTATCTATGTCCAGCTGATACTCGCTGACACTGTTTTCATCATACTCATCATGGCAGATATCTTCTTCCACCGCCATTTTCTCTTCTTTATATTCCTTACGTTCCTTTCTAAACTCTACGATGCTGTCATATATAAATGAGAAAGGTTTGTTCATAGTGATTATGATGGATATCAGCATGCAGGCTATGGTCACTATATAAGCCCCGCCTTTTCCTATGATCTTGACAAGAACAAAGGCAGTGAGCATTCCCACAAAGCCTCCCTCTTCTCCAGAAACTCCGGTATTGAAACAGTCTTTGAGCCATTCCCATCCGAAATGAATGCCTGAAACATCGCCAAGCTTTCCTATGGAATATGCCGCAGTCATCAGCACATAAAAGCCTACAAGGAACAATACCGTCCCCACTCTGCCTTTTTTGCTGGCTTTATCCAGTATCAGAAGCACACTGAACAAAAGGAAATAGAATGGAAGCAGGTATCCCATAAAACCAAACAGTCCCAGAACAGTGTAGCTTATGCCTCTTCCCACAGCTCCCGCCAGATCCGTAAACATGGCAATGATAAGAAATGCACTTACCGCAATAAGCACTATAGCCAGGATCACATGATGCAGACGCTGTTCTCTTTTTATTCTTTTATCGATCTTCGCCTGCTCCTCAGGAGATATCTTCGGAACAGTCTTTTTGTTTTTTGATCCCGGAGGTCTGCCTCTCTTTTTTCCACTGCTGTTCTTCGCAGTTCCGGTATTCTTTTCTTTCGCAGCTGCCATTTAAGCCTCCTAAACTATGAGCACGCCCATAAGTGAAAGTGCTATAACAAGTGAACCCACTACCCATGTATATATGGAGAAGTAGAAAAGTCTCTTATTGGTTACTATCTTGACCATCCATTTAATAGCGATAAGCCCTGAAACAAATGATATAACAACGCCAAGTATAACTGTAAGTGCAGAAACCCCCTGAAGTCCCTGACCTATAGCAGATACCAGCTCCATTATCCCTGAAGCCGCAATAGGCGGTATGGACATAAGAAATGCAAATTTTACCGCTAACGGTCTGTTAAGCCCACTGAAAAGCCCACCAACCAAAGTTGAGCCTGAACGGGATATCCCCGGAGCTATAGCTACTGACTGACAGAGACCTATAAAAAACGCATCTCTGACTCTCATGCCGTAAACATCCTTTTCTCCGGATCCGAATCTTTCCGCTATGCAAAGAATAGTACCTGTAATAAGCAGTCCAACCCCTACAAACACCATCTTTGTAAATAACGATTCAAAAAAGTCAGATAAACAAAACCCTATGATACCGGTGGGGATAGCCGACACTATTATCATAAATCCCAGTCTTCTTGTAGGATTTTTGTTGATCTTGAAGCTTTTTTCAGAAGCAAGATCCTTGAACGCTCCCACCAGTTCTTTGCAGAGATCTACGATATCTCTCCAGTACGCAACAAAAACAGATAACAAAGTCCCTACATGAAGCATTGCCGCAAAAAACAATACATTATTTTCATCTATTCCAAACATATTCTGAAATATTGCCAAATGTCCTGAACTGCTGACAGGAAGAAACTCCGTTAATCCTTGAACCAAACCTAATATTATTGCTTGAAAATTATCCAATTTAAAACCCCTCGCTCTCTCCGTAGTATAGTAAATGTTTTACATTTAATTATATCACATAGAGTCAAGGGGTAATATTAAAATCTTTTTACACCAACCGATATATTTAGACTTTCTATATATTCATTTTTTGTTATATCTGTTCTAAAAGCGCCTGAAGCTGATCCTTATCGAACTGATATTTTGTCCTGCAGAAATGACATACTATCTCAGCCTTGCCGTCTTCCTCGATGATCTCCTGAAGATCTTTTTTTCCTATGCTTATGAGCGCCTGTTCCATCCTTTCCACAGAGCAGTCGCATTTGAGTTCAGGATATGTTTCGTCCATGATCTCCATCTCTATTCCTTCGAAGATCTTTTCGTGTACTTTATAAATATCTTGGTACTCTTCCATAAGTGAAGTAACAGAGCTGATCTTTGCAATGTTTTCTTCCAGTTTAGTAAGGATCTGCTCGTCCGGGAAAGGGAGCACCTGGATAAGAAATCCCGCCGCCTGTTTTACAGAGTAATCCACATCCACCAAAACGCCCAAAGCTACAGCTGTAGCCAGCTGCTCGGATGTTGCAAAATACGAAGCCAGGTCTTCCGCGATCTCTCCTGATACCAGAGGAGTCTGTCCAACATACGGATCTCCAAAACCGAAATCCTTAACGACTGTCACGTTCCCGTCAATACCTATCGCTCCCCCTACATCCAGCTTTCCTGCCGCATTGAGAGGCAGATCCACTGTAGGATTTACCATATATGCTTTAACATTTCCGTGACCGTCAGCCACTGCGGTAACTTTGCCGGCAGGGCCGCCGCCGTTGAATGTTATCGTCAGCCTGTCATCGTAATTCTTGGACATCATCCCCATGAGGGATGCGGCCGTTGTCACTCTTCCGAGGATCGCTGTGGCTGTAGGAGTAGAATCGTTTATTCTTCTGATATCCTCTGCCATTTTTCTCATATCTCCCAGAAATACTCTGAAACTCCCTGAAGAATCTATAGATCTTATCAAAATATTTTTATCCGCCAATTTATTTCATTCCTTTCGGTTAAATTATTGTCATCTCAGACCTCCGGAGAATACTATAAATTCAATATGTTTTAGCTCTCCGGCTTCTGCTTGTACTATTTTTTCACTATTTTCTACTTATGTCAATTTATTTTCGTGAAATCTTGAAATCTTTTAGCCTTTTAATATATAATATATTGATATAATTTTTGCATTTGCATGCAACTATTATTTTATTATAAAACGGAGGTGTATTGACTATGAAAAAACCAAATCTCGCGATCGTCGGAGCAACTGGGCTGGTTGGATCAACATTTTTAAAAGTTTTAGAGGAAGTAGATTTTCCTTTTAATAACCTGTATCTTATGGCTTCTGCCAAATCTGCAGGAAAAACCATTACATTTAAAGGCAAAGACTATGTAGTTGAAGAACTCACAGAAAGCGCTTTTGATAAAGATATAGATATCGCGCTCTTCTCAGCAGGAGGAGATACAAGCAAAAAATTCGCTCCTGTAGCAGCGGCAAAGGGCATCACAGTAGTTGACAACAGCAGTGCATGGAGAATGGATCCTGAAGTTCCTCTCGTAGTTCCTGAAGTAAATCCTCAGGATGTCGAATGGAACAAGGGCATCATCGCAAATCCTAACTGCTCAACTATTCAGGCTATGGTCCCTCTTAAACCTCTTCACGACAAATACAAGATAAAGAGAGTCGTGTATTCTACATATCAGGCTGTATCAGGAAGCGGTTTAAAAGGTATCGAAGATCTGAAACAGGGTCTTGAAGGAAATGACTTATGCAAAGCATATCCTCATCCTATCGCCGGCAACTGTCTCCCTCACATCGACTCATTCCTCGAAAACGGATACACAAAAGAGGAAATGAAGATGGTCAACGAAACAAAGAAGATCCTGGGCGACGACTCTATCAAAGTTACAGCAACAACTGTAAGAGTTCCTGTTTTCTCATGCCACAGCGAATCTATAAATCTCGAATTCGAAAACCCTTACGAACTTGAAGACGTCAAAAAACTTCTTGCGGAAACACCGGGCATCGTTCTCGTAGACGATCCTCTCAACAACGAGTATCCTCTCGCAAGAGATATCGCAGGAAAGAACGAAGTGTACGTAGGCAGAGTAAGAAGAGATTTCAGCACAGAAAACGCGCTGAACATGTGGGTAGTTGCAGACAACATCAGAAAAGGCGCTGCAACGAATGCTATCCAGATAGCCGAACTTCTTATCAAATAATCAGTTAAACCAAAAATTATAATATAAGGGTCTGTCTTTTTCGCAGCTGTTCGGCGCGGAGATCATCAGGCCGGAAAGGACTCAAAATGGCAATATTTACAGGATCCGGCGTAGCCATAGTTACTCCTCATAAAAACGGATACATGGATTTCGAAAAAATGGGAGAACTGGTGGAATGGCATATAGCCGAAGGAACCGACTGTATCGTAGTATGCGGTACAACAGGAGAAGCTTCCACACTTGACGATGATGAACATATCGAAACTATCAAATTCGTTGTTGATAAAGTTGCCAAACGAGTGCCGGTCATCGGCGGAGCAGGTTCAAACGATACAAGACACGGCGTTCGTCTCGCTAAAAGAGCGGAAGAAGCCGGCGTTGACGGTATCCTGAACGTTACACCATACTACAACAAAGCAACTCCAAAGGGACTCATCAGACATTACCTCGAATATGCTGATAACCTCAATGTTCCTATCATCCTTTACTCAGTTGCTTCAAGAACCGGGCTGAACATCACTCCTGCAATAGCAAAAGAACTTAAAAAACACCCGAACATCGTGGGTATCAAAGAAGCCAGCGGCAATATCTCTCAGATAGTTGAAATGGCAAGACTCGTTGATGAAGATTTTGCTCTTTACTGCGGTAACGACGACCACGTGCTTCCTGTGCTTTCATTAGGCGGTTCAGGTGTTATTTCGACCATTGCGAATATTGCGCCTAAGGACACACATGATCTGGTTCAAAAGTACTTCGACGGCGACATCGCAGGTTCAAGAGAGCTCCAGCTGAAGCAGAAGCCTCTCATCGATGCTCTCTTCTCAGAAGTTAACCCTATCCCTGTTAAGGCTGCATTATACCTTATGGGCAAGATCGGTCTCGAATACAGACTTCCAATGTGCGAACCTGAAGAAGCAACAATGGAAAGATTAAAGAAAGAAATGCAGGCATACGGCATTTTATAGGTGACTACTATGCTTAGAATAATACTTCACGGAAGCAGCGGCAGAATGGGCAAGGTCCTAAGAGGCATGATAGCGGAAGCTCCTGATATGACAGTAGCTGCAGGAATAGATGCTTTCCCGGATCCCGAGGCTGACTTCCCTCAGGTCGCAAAGGCTGCGGACTGTGATGCAGATGGGGATGTGGTGATAGATTTTTCAAATCATGCTGCTGTTCCTGAACTTATGGAATTTTGTCTGAACAGAAAACTTCCTGTAGTTGTATGCACAACAGCCCTTACGGAAGAACAGCTCAGGCTCGTTGACGAAGCCTCTGCTCAGATCCCGGTATTCAGATCCGCAAATATGTCTTTGGGCATAAATGCTCTGGCAAAAGCCCTTAAGACCATTACTCCGGTACTGGAACCTTCCTTCAACGTGGAAATAGTTGAAAAGCACCACAACAAGAAAAAGGATTCTCCAAGCGGTACCGCTATACTTCTGGCAGATGCCGTAAACAGCGGATGTCAGACCAAAAAAGACTATATCTTCGGCCGTCATGGAAAGGACGACGAATGTAAGATCACAGATCTCGGTATCCACGCCGTAAGAGGCGGGACCATTCCGGGTGAACATACAGTTATCTATGCTGGCCCCGACGAAGTTATAGAACTTACTCATACTGCACTTTCCAGAAACATCTTTGCAGAAGGCGCTCTCAAAGCCGCCCAGTATCTTGCAGGAAAGCCTGCCGGAAAATACAGCATGGATGATCTGGTTTGATCAAAAATTCAGCCGTACTGCTCAGGCAGTACGGCTTTCCTTTAATTTAAAATATGGAATTTAACCCGTTTACCTTAATTCCGCAACTTTGAGTTTGATTTTTCTTAGGTATTTAACACAACACCTCAAACCGCCCGAAAAGCGCTAACTTCCTTAACACTAACCTCTCATTCACACAGAAAATGTTAACTTCCTTAACACTAACCTCTCATTCACATGAAAAATGTTAACTTCCTTAACACTAACCTCTCATTTACACGAAAAGTGTTAACTTTATTAACACAAACCTCTCATTCACACAGAAAATGTTAACCACTTAACACAAACCTCTCAATCACACGAAAAGTGTTAACTTCCTTAATACTAACCTCTCATTTACACGAAAAGTGTTAACTTTATTAACACAAACCTCTCTAAACGGCAATTTGCGTTATTATCCTGATCTTAATCCTTAGCCGGCAAGAGCGGGTCAAGGCTTTTTTCTTTCCTCCTCATACGTATATTAAATCACACAGGTTTTAGGTACACAGGTTTTAGATCACACGTATATTAGATTTTGCATCTGCAGATTTTATGTTTACAAATTTATATCTTCAGAATTCTTTAGATTTTTCCTCATATTTTCTTTATAAATACATGAGATACTCAAGATGTCAAAAGGATATGACAAACAGTACAAATTCAAAGATATAAAACACAAGAAATGAGAGGTAAAGAAAATGAACACTATGGAATTATTAACATTAGCATCAGCTGCAACAACTTTTATCACAGCCGCAGGGCTGATCCTTATGTTTTTCATAAGAGATGAAAAGAAAAACAAGATCATAACTTACATTATGGGTATATGGGCCGCCGTACTGGCAGCAATAAACGTATACCTGCTTCCAAGCTACGAACCTTTAGCTATAGGTCTTGCCTATGCATTAGGAGGAGCAGGTATCATTGGAGCTTTACTCAAAGGCTTTGGCAAAACAAAGAGAACTTCTACAGCAGCCAAAATCATGATCGCTATAGCTGTTGTACTGGGATTCCTTCTCGGATTCTAAACAAATTGCTCAAAACGGGTCTTTGATTTTCCCCCGATCGAAAGGCCCCTCAAAACAGCCGCTAAACAATCAGAAAAGACTCTCCGCCGAGAGTCTTTCTTTTCTTTATGTATTCTGTAATATCAGTCTATCACTTTATATATTACCTGTCTCTTTTCCGGTCTTTCTTCACCAATAATAAAGGCTTCTTTCAGAAGCTTCAGAGCAGCTTCGCCTTTTGATCTATCATTTGCAAAGACCTCTGCAAGACTCTCGCCCGCCTTGACTGAATCCCCCACTTTTTTCTTTAGGATGATCCCGGCAGCAAGATCCACATCATCTTCTTTTCTCGCACGGCCCGCTCCCGAAAGCTGAGATGCTTTGCCTACAGTTTCAGCACTGAGAGCTGTTACATATCCGTCTTTTTCAGATATCAGCGGCAGTACGAACTCCGCCTGCGGAAAAAGTCCGTAGTCATCCGCAATAGCCGGATCTCCGGCCTGAGCCTTGACGAATTTTCTAAACTGCTCCAAAGCGGCTCCGCTCTCTACAGCAGACTTTGCCTTTTCTACACCTTCTTCATAAGAAGCCGCACCTTCTCCTGCATATATCATATAGCCTGCAAGTTTTACAGACAGCTCTGTGATATCTTCGGGGCCCTTGCCTTTTAGGGTTTCTATAGCCTCCTGCACTTCAATGGAATTTCCTACTCCCAAACCAAGAGGCTGTTCCATATCGGTTATAAAAGCAGCCATCTTCTTTCCTGCCAGCTTACCTATCTCTACCATCCATTCAGCCAGAGTCTCTGCAGCTTCAAGATCTTTCATGAAAGCACCGCTGCCGCACTTCACGTCAAGAACGATAGCATCACTTCCGGAAGCCAGCTTTTTGCTCATTATGCTTGAAGTAATAAGCCCTATGTTGTCGACTGTAGCCGTCACGTCTCTAAGCGCATAAAGTTTTTTGTCTGCAGCTGCGATATGAGCACTTTGCCCTATAACGCACATCCCCGCTTCTTCTACAGCTTTTTTGAATTCATTGCTTTCCAGAGAAGTCCTGAACCCCGGAATGGATTCCATTTTATCCACAGTACCGCCTGTAAATCCCAGTCCTCTGCCGGACATCTTAGCCACAGGAACGCCTGCAGAAGCACATATAGGAGCCACCACTAAAGTTGTCTTGTCTCCCACACCTCCGGTGCTGTGCTTGTCTACCTTGATCCCCGGTATATCCGAAAGATACGCCACGTCTCCGGAACGTTTCATTGCATCGGTCAAATAGAAAGTCTCTTCTTTATTCAGCCCTTGAAAAAACACAGCCATAAGCAATGCCGATGCCTGATAATCAGGAATGTTTCCATCCGTATAGCCTTCAACAAAAAAATCTATTTCTTCACGCGTCAGCATTCCGCCGTCACGCTTTTTTTCTATTATATCTTTCATCTGCATGACAACACCTCCCGCTCATGCACACCGGATCGTTTTTAAAGTCTGATCCTCTCCAGAAAGCTCTTTCCTGCGCAGGAATACGGCACTTCCAAATGATCTGCTATAGTAGCTCCCACATCAGCAAAGCTGGAAAGAGTTCCAAGGTTTACTCCCTGCTTCATCTTCTTTCCGTATGCCATCACAGGAACAAATTCCCTTGTATGGTCAAAGCCTTTATATGACGGATCGTTTCCGTGATCCGCACAGAGTATCAGCAGGTCATCCTCGCTCATAGCTTCCATGATATCCGGCAGTCTGCTGTCAAACTCTTCTATAGCTTTTGCATATCCTGCCGCATCTCTTCTATGCCCGAATTTTGCATCGAAATCAACAAGGTTGGTAAACACAAGTCCGTCAAAATCCTGTTTTATAAGTTCGATGGTCTTATTTATCCCGTCAAGGTTGCTGTCTGTATGAACAGCATCCGTAACTCCGCATTTGTTGAAAATATCTTCTATCTTTCCTACAGCCCAAACTGTCTGTCCGGCATTTTTCACATTATCCAGCAATGTGTCGGAAGGCGGTGATACCGCAAAATCTCTTCTGTTAGGGGTTCTTGTGAAATCTCCATCCTTTCCCACGAAAGGTCTTGCTATTACTCTTCCCACCTGCCATTCACCAACCAGAAGTCTTCTTGCGATCTGGCAGATCTCATACAGTCTTTCAAGAGGAATAACTTCCTCATGAGCAGCGATCTGGAACACGCTGTCCGCAGAAGTGTACACTATAGGTTTTCCTGTAGCTATGTGCTCAGGTCCAAGCACTTTGATTATCTCTGTGCCAGAAGCCGCATAGTTTCCTAGAACTTCTATACCGATCTCCTCTTCAAATTTCTTTATGAATTCCTCAGGAAAGCCTTCATGGAATGTCAAAAAAGGCTTGTGAGTTATTATGCCTGCCAATTCCCAGTGCCCTGTTATAGTGTCCTTTCCGTTTGAAAGCTCTCTTGCTTTACCGTAATTGGCAATAACATCTTCTGTATATCCCACAATAGGATCCACATCATCTATATTCCCCAAGCCAAAGCTTAAAAGATTTTTTATCTGTATATTAGGAACTTCTTCCACTATATGTCCCAAAGTATTTACTCCCGAATCCCCGAATAAGGCAGCATCAGGCATTTCACCAACACCTAAGCTGTCCAGAACTACAAGTATCGCTCTTTTCATAGATAATTCCCCTTTCTCTATTACACACAGTTTTCCTTTACCCTTCACCTACAGAATGCGCTGCGGTCTGCAGGCAAGAGCATCGCAGGAGATCAAAGAAAACTCCGTATCCCCGTAAAACACATCCGGTACAGTCTTCTTTGTTTCTCCGTGAAGGTGTCCGAAAACAGCCTTCTCAACACCGTAATCATTGAATATATCCACAAAAGCGGATCTTTCTTTCTTTTCATTGGTCGGAGGGAAATGCAGCACTCCGATGATCTTTTCATATCCCGCCTTTTTAGCTGCATCAAGAGAAGCCTTTAATCTCAGCTGCTCTCTTGCATAAATCTTTTCGTCATGAGTTTTGAAATCACTGCTGCCGGGACAAAGCCATCCTCTTGTGCCGCAGATCGCATAATCCTCATAAACGTAAAATGTATTCTGAACAAAAAACATTCGCTCAGAGATCTTATTCAGTTTTGATACCGAACTCCACCAGGGATCATGGTTCCCTTTGAACAGTACTTTTTTGCCGGGA
>JAFXHN010000079.1 GCA_017536365.1 Bacillota bacterium
ACCGTAATTTTGATACGATGAGTATCAAGATTGCGGTTCTTTTTCTTTTGCCTGAAAGTGGCTTAACACAAGGCTTTTCGGACTTTTCTCAAATAAGTAAAGTGTCATCGTGAGCATATTCGGCCGTTGCAGAGCGTCTTTGCAGGCCGAAAGCAGCCCCTCCGTAACCATGAAACCATGCCACCTAAAATGAAACCATTGCTACATAAGTGAAACTTTTTGAACCCCTGTGGTTTCGTATCATAATTTGCATTTCTACCCAAAAAAACCTGTCTTAGAGTAGACAGGTTTTTCTTTTTCAAAATCTATTTATTGTTTACTGCTTCACATATCCTTTTCAAGCCTTCCTCAAGAACAGATCTCGGGCAGGCAAGGTTCAGCCGGATGAATCCGTCGGAATGCTGAACAAACATATTTCCGCCTTCAAGCAGGACTCCTGCATTATATGCGAAGAACATAGGAAGATCTTCTTCCGGGGTAAAATATTCGTTCAGATCTACCCAGGCGAGATAGGTTGCCTCCGATATCCTGAATTTTGACTTTGGAAGATGTTCTTTCAGATAGTTTTTGGTCAATTCAAAGTTTTTGTCTAAATATTCTTTGAGTGCTTCCAGCCATGGAGCCCCTTTTTCATATGCAGCTTGAGCTGCGGCGATGCTGAGAGGATTATCAAAGTTATAGTGGCGTTTCAGCCAAAGCTTTCTCAGCGCTTCGTTTCTTATAATGATATTTGATATCATAAGACCGGCAAGGTTAAAGGTTTTGCTTGGAGCCATGCATGTTATAAGCTTATTATAGTCAGGCATTATTTTTCCAAGAGGAATATGATTCTTATTGCATCTCAAAAGATCGCAATGTATTTCATCTGAAATGACCCACATGTCATTTTTTTGTATGATCTGACTCAAGCTCTCAAGTTCATCTTTCGTCCAAACCCTGCCGGAGGGATTATGAGGATTGCAGAGGATGAACAATGTGGTTTTTTTGTCAGATGCTTTCTTTTCAAGGTCTTCGAAATCAATGGTATAATACCCGTCTTTGTTTATGAGATCTGAGCAGACGATGCCTTTGTCATTATGATCTGCAGCGTATTTGAAATATGCGTAGGAAGGGGTAAGGAAAAGAACTTTTTCATCTTCTTTGCAGATATACTCCACCAGTTCATACAAAGCAGGGATGATGCCGTTGGACATTACCAGTTCCTGTTTTGGGAAGGACCAGTCATAACGGTCTTTACACCATTTTGAAAAGATGTTGTAGTATTCTTTATCAAATATCTGAGAATATCCAAAAATACGTTTGTCTAGACGTTTTTGAATACCTTCTATAACAACGTCCGGAGCAGCAAATTCCATATCTGCTATCCACATGCGTATAAATTCTTCGTCCTTATAGGGGAATTCCATAGTTTCGTCTGCGTGGAATATATATTGTCTAAACCCGTCGGTGTTCATTGAATTTGTGTTTCGACGGTCTATTATTTCATCAAAATCGTACATCCGTATCTCCTTTCAATGTTATTTACCGTATATATTATAATCTAAATAGTATATGGAAACTATATAAAATTTTAAGCACAGCAGCAAAGAGGCGTGCTGTTGTAAAGGAAATAGCTGTGTGCTAAAATATTGATATTGTGCATAGCATAGGGAGGCATTAGAAGTGGTAGAAAAGATTTATGAAAATCCGGATGTATATAAAATATTCGTTGAACTTCCGGAGAATCCATTGAAATATTTGAACTGTTATGTAATAAAAGATGGTGGAGAAAGTCTTATCATCGACACAGGATTCAGAAGAGAAGAATGTATAGAAGCTTTTAAAAAGGGACTGAAGGAGCTTGATGTAGACATAGATAAAAGCATCCTGTTTTTGACCCATCTTCACTCAGATCACACTGGGATGGTTACGGATGTTATCACAGAAAATACCAAAGTTATAATGGGAAGCCTGGATTACGAATATCTCAGAAGATATGTTGAGAGGGATCAGGTGGCCTGGAAAAATTCAGATGAAAGATTTTACAGAGAAGGACTGTCAAGAGAGCTTATCGAGGAGCAGCAGCGTGTAAATCCTGCCCGTTATTATGCTTTAAAAGATATGTTTGCAGCTGAAACAGTGGAAGATGGACATAAGATCAGCGTGGGAAGATACACTCTTAAATGTGTTTGGACACCGGGTCATACGCCGGGCCATATGTGTCTGTATATGGAGAAAGAGAAAATTCTTTTTTCCGGAGATCATATCCTGTTTGATATAACTCCAAACATTACTTCATGGGGCGGCGTTGAGGATTCTTTAGGAAATTATCTGGAAAGTTTAAAGAAAACTCGGGAACTTGAGATCGAAACTTGTTTTCCCGCCCATAGGAAAAATGAGATGTGCGTGTATGAAAGGATACAGCAGATCCAGAAGCATCACGATTTTCGTATAGCTCAAACTCTTTCTATTATTACAGAGACACCGGGACTTACTGCTTACCAAATAGGTGCGGGCCTTAGCTGGTCTATGAGAGGAAGAAACTGGGAGGAGTTTCCTATTCAGCAGAAATGGTTTGCTATGGGTGAGACTATAGCTCATATAGATTACCTTCGTTTAAGAGGGAAGGTGGATAAAAGAGAAGCAGATGGAATATTTCGCTATTATCCTATATAAATAAAGGACGAGTTTGACTCGTCCTTAAATATTTTTTGTTATTTAATCAGTGATGACCGCAGCTGCCGCCGCCGCATCCATGGCTGCCGCAGGAATGTCCGTCCTCATGAGAATGTCCTTCTCCATGGTGGTCACATACGTAATCCGGATCATATTCAAGAGTATTTTGAAGCAGAGCGATAACTGCCGCATCTGCATCGCCGGAAGCTCCGCTGAAGATCTCTATACCTACGGAGCCTAAAGCTTCGCGGGCGCCGCCGCCTATTCCGCCGCATATCAGGGCATCTACCTGATATGTGATAAGGAATTCTGCCAATGCGCCATGACCTGAGCCGTTTGTATCGACGATATATGTGTCTGTCAGTTCCCCGTTTTCGATATCGTAAAGCTTAAACTGCTGGGTATGACCGAAATGTTGGAAAACTTCTCCGTTATCATAAGTTACAGCGATCCTTAAGAAATCTTTTCCCATATCTTCAAGAACTTCAACTATATCATATAATCTTTCTTCTTCCATAAGTTCAATAAGGCCGGCATCCGTAGCGGAAGCAAGTTTTGGATTGATAGGGAGCTTGCAAACGGTATCTATTCCGTATTTTTCTGCGATCTCATCGATATGACTTTCTCCGAAGATGCTGTGTCTTCCGCCGCAGTCAGGGCACTCAAAATAACTCATATTTTCTACAAGACCCAGCACAGGGATCTTCATCATATTAGCCATATTGATGGCTTTTTCGACTACCATTCCTACCAGTTCCTGAGGAGAAGCTACTACTACTATCCCGTCTATAGGAAGAGACTGATAAACGGTGAGAGGGATATCTCCTGTTCCCGGGGGCATGTCTATAAACATATAGTCTATTTCGTCCCAAACCACATCTGTCCAGAATTGTTTTACCATGTCTGCAATGATAGGGCCTCTCCATACGACAGGGTCAGTTTCGTTTTCCAGAAGAAGATTTAGGGACATAACTGATATACCGGATTTTGTTTTTACAGGGTATATGTATTTTTTGTCGCCCATAGCTCTTTCTTTGAGCCCGAAAGCTTTCGGGATAGAGGGACCTGTGATGTCGGCATCAAGTACAGCTGTTTTATATCCTTCTCTGTTCATTAGTACAGAGAGCATAGAAGTTACCATAGTTTTTCCAACGCCGCCTTTGCCGCTGACAACGGCAATGACATTTTTCACGTGGGACATTTCATTTAATTGTGCTCTGAAATCCATTTGGGCTGCAGTTCTTTCATCGCAGCTTTCTCCGCAGGATGAGCAGTTATGGTTACAGTTTTCACTCAAAATAATCATCTCCTATTCATAGGCAAAAGCCTTTTTATCAGTTAAATACTACTCTCTTTTGTGACATATGTCAACTTAAAACAAGGGGACTTCCGCGCGAAAAACGTTAAAAAACACTGAAAACGGCCTTTTTTGGGTGTACTTATCTTTTAAAAAGTGTTAGAATGAATGGCGTTCATTAATAACAAGAAAACGGGTGAGTTAATGTTAAATAAAATCGATCGAGAAAACTTTGCTGAAGTATATGACATCATGGAAAATAGTTTTCCTAAGGATGAAAGAAGATCTTATGAAGCGCAGGAAGCTTTGTTTGAAAAAAAAGAATACAGCATCTATGGAGAGTGGACAGGCGATAAGCTTTTGGGATTTATCGCTGTTTGGGAGTATGAAGAGTTTATATATATAGAACATTTTGCGGTAGATGAAGCTCACAGAAACGGCGGCAGAGGAAGAACCATGCTGATAGAGCTGCTGCAGATGACGGGAAAATCTGCAGTGCTTGAAGTGGAACCGCCTGAAACAGAAGACGCGGAAAGACGCATTGGTTTTTATGAAAGAAACGGCTTTGTTTTGAATGATCATCACTACGTTCAGCTGCCGCTTGGAGAAGACAGAGAACCGGTGGAGCTGAAAATAATGTCTTATCCTAGAGCTATAGACAGAGAAGTCTTTGATAAAGTGAAGGATACGATATATAGATCGGTATTTGGAGTGGAAGAATAAATGGAAATTATTGGTGATAACAGCAGTACAGCAAAATATAAGCTGTTTGTGATCCTGCAGTGTATGATCTGGGGTATGGGCTATCCTATAACCAGGTATATATATCTTTCCATGTCCCCATTATGCTATATGGCAGTAAGGTTTGCTTTAGGGGCTTTGTTTTTTGTGGCGGTGTTTCATAAGCATATAGCAAAAGACTTGGAATCAGATAAGATAAAAAAGTGCGCGCTTGTGGGATTTTTCATGGGGGGATCATATATATTCGGCAACATTTCCGTTGGGGAGACTATGGTAACGATTGCCGGATTCCTTATGGGGACCCCTGTGATCTTTACAGTGCTGTTTTCTATAATTTTTATGAAGAGAAGACCCGGTATAAAGTTTTATGTGATACTTGTGATCGTACTGATTGGCATGTATCTGGTATGCTGCGGCGGCACCGGTGTGCCGACTTTTGGTAAGGGAGAATTGTTTGCATTACTCAGCGCAGCCTGCCTGGGGATAAATTCTATACTGAGTGCGAAATATATAAAAGAAGTAACGCCGTTTACTTTGTCAGCGGTACAGTGTGCGGTAACTTCCGTATTGTGCATAATATTCGGAAGTTTTCTGGAGGATTTCAGCTGTATCTTTAATGCCTTGCCTATATCCTGGGCGGCATTTATGTATCAGCTTTTGGGAAGTACCGTGGCGGCATTTTTGCTGCAGAATGTGTCGATAAGGCATTTGTCGCCGATGTTTGTATCGTTGGTTTTTTGTATAGAACCGGTATTTACTGCAGTCGCTTCTTCCATGATACTGGGAGAACGAATGACAGGTATAGGAATAATAGGAAGTGTGTTAATAATGTTTGGAGTTATCGCTGCATCACTGATGAAGGATAGCGGCGAAAATCGAACCGAACTTAAAGAGTAAGAGTTGGAAGTGGAGCATAGAAAATGACAGTTATAGGAGAAAATAATTCTGTAGGGAAATATAAAATGTTTATACTGCTGGAATGCCTGATTTGGGGAGTGGGAAATCCGGTAACCAGATATATATATCTTTCCATGACCCCGTTCTGCTATATGACAGTAAGATTTGCGATAGCAACTTTATTTTTTGTTTTGATCTTCAGAAAACATATAGTGAAAGATCTGAAGTGGGAAAAGATAAAAGGCTGTGCCATCGTAGGTGTGTTTATGGGAGGGGCATATATTTTCGGAAATCTTGCTATTGAGCAGGCAATGGTGACTATAGCGGGATTTTTAATGGGAACATCAGTGGTGTTTACATCGATTTTTTCTGTTATATTTTTAAAAGTCAAACTTGGAAAAAGATTTTTGGCAATATTGCTGACTGTTATAGTGGGCATGTATATGTTGTGCTGCGGAGGCACAGGGGAATTTGCATTTGGTCTTGGCGAGGTCTACGGACTTCTCAGTGCTGCATGCCTTGGCGTGACTTTGCTTTTAAGTGCAAAGTATATAAAAGATGTAACGCCGTATACTTTGTCTGCGGTTCAGTGCGGAGTAACAGCTTTGTTATGTATGCCGTTTGCTTTGATAATGGAAGACTTCGGCTGTATGTCGGGAGCTCTGCCTGTATCATGGGTCGCACTTGCCTACGTGACTTTAGGATGTACGGTGGCGGCATTCATGCTCCAGAACGTATCTTTAAGACATCTGTCACCGATATTCGTGTCTTTGGCGTTTTCGATGGAGCCGATATTTACCGCAATAGCTTCTTTCTTTATGCTGGGAGAGAAGATCACTGCTGTGGGAATGATAGGCAGCGTGCTTATAATGGCAGGTATAATCGCGGCTTCAGTCATAAATGAATCGAAATAATGGTCAATATAGTTAAAAGACCCCTTCCGCTGTGTAAGTGAAAGGGGTTTTATATTATGCTTCATAATATTTTACGTTGTGATAATTAAGGAAGGTCTTTATGATATCGGCACTTATGCATAAGCCTAAGTGAAGCTTTTCCGGTTCTGTTTCATGATTCATTACCCTTGTGCCGAACTGCATGCCGTAAACGTGACCTTTTTCATCGAATAACGGAGCACCGTTCATACCTCTTAATCCCGGGGTGCTCATTTCTATACCGAATTTTCCGTTGGCGTCGCCAAGATATCTGGTAAGCATTCCTTCCAAAGGAAATCTTGGAGAACCCGGTTTTCCTTCCTGAGTCCATTCTATGGTATCCTGAAGTTCATTATATCTGTAGTTTGTGAATTCAGGGAAGGGGAATCCTAATCTGCATAAGAATTTACCTTGTCGGGCGCTTCCCGGGAATTTAGAAAATACAGCATGGTTTTTGTACTTAAGCTGAGAATAATCGTTGAATTTGATTATAGCCAGATCGTACTGAGTATGTTTGTGGCAGGTGTATCCTGACATTTTATCAATGCAGTCTATGAACATATTTCTTGCCTGCACTATTGATTTTTCTGTGTATTTATATTTTGCTTCCAGTTCCCGGAGCCTGTTTTCGTATTTACGGTCTTTTGGAAGAGCGGCCTTTTCCTGTTTGAATTCATTAAAGGTTTTTTCCATTTGACCGGAGGCGATGAGAAGATCGGCAAAGCTTCTTGTGGTAATAGCGTAGCCTTCATCATTTACGAAAAACAGAGTGGCGGTAGAAGTAAGTATTTTATTCTCTCCGTAAGCCCTGAGTACGCTGTGAACGGATCTTGTGTACTGAGAGACTTTTTCAATTGCATCTTCAAACATTTTTATCACATCCTTTTCAGCTATTTTAACAGTTTACAAAGGTTTTATCAAGTATAAGCGGCAGGTAAAGGAAGGGTCAAAGGTGTTGGAAAACCTATGGATTTATGATAGAATAACCCACATCAGGCAAGAATAACGGGAAAATAAAGTAAAATCAATATATTGTGAGGTTTTTAAAATGAACGTGATAGTAATAGGCGGGGGCGCTTCCGGCATGGCGGCGGCTATCGAAGCGGCAAGAAAGGGAGCAAATGTAAAGCTGATCGAAAAGGGCGAAAGATTAGGACGAAAGATCCTGGCAACAGGCAACGGAAAATGCAATTACAGCAATAAAGACTGCAGCGAAGATTCATATAACGATAATGCAAAAGAGTTTGTTAAAACTGTATACTCAAAGGTTTCTCCTGAGGAAACCATTGAATTCTTTGATGAGCTTGGAATATATCCTCGACTTGAAAGCGAGGGAAGACTTTATCCGGCATCTGAGCAGGCGGCTTCTGTCTGCGATGCACTCAGAATGGAAGTAGAAAGGCTTGAGAACATAGAAGTAGTGACACAGCATTGGATAAAGGGTCTTCTAAAAAGAAGAGAAGGAGGGTTCTATGTGGTATCTCATAGGAACCTTAGGCTCATGACAGATAAAGTGATCATGGCATGCGGAGGAAGGGCCGGAAGTCAGTACGGATGCGAAGGGGACGGACATGCCCTGGCAGAAGCATTGAATTTAGAAGTAATAGAACCATGTCCATCTCTGGTGCAGCTGACTTCAAATGAAGAGTATTTTAAACAGCTTAAAGGTGTAAGAGCGAAAGGAAAGGTAACGCTTATTGAAAAGGATGCTCATGGAGGAGATCCTAAACCTGTAGACTCAGAAGCGGGAGAGATACAGTTTACAGAATTCGGGCTGTCAGGTATCTGCATTTTTAACCTCAGCGGAAGAGCAAACAGACTTATGTATGAAAAGAAGAAATGCAGCATAGTAATAGATCTTTTCCCGGAAATAGAAAAAGAAGAATTCTATGAAATGCTTAAGCTGCGCCTTGAAAGATCTTCGCATAAAGATTGTGAAGATTTCCTCAACGGTCTTATAAATAAAAAACTCATTCCTGTAGTTATGAAGAGCAGCGGAGTTAAGAAGCTTAACGAAAAAGTGGATACTATAACCGAAGAGCAGCTTAGGATGATAGCTCATAAATTAAAAGCATGGGAAGTAACAATAACAGGATCAAAATCCTGGACAGATGCTCAGTGCACATCAGGCGGTGTGGAACTGTCACAGATAGTTCCGGAAACAATGGAATCAAAACAGTATCCGGGATTGTATTTTGCAGGGGAAGTTCTTGATGTGGATGGCAAATGCGGAGGATACAACCTGCAGTGGGCGTGGAGCAGCGGAATTCTTGCGGGAAGATCGGCAGCGGAGGATACAGATGCTTAGGATACATGAGGTCAAACTGGAGCTTCGTGATAAAAAAGAAGAAATCCCTGTAAAGATAGCGAAAAAACTTCATATCAGGGAGAAAGATATCCTTGAGTGGCGGATCATCAGGGAGTCTGTTGATGCAAGAGACAAAAGCAGCATCAAAAAAATATATACTGTGGATTTTAAAGTGAAGGATCCGGAAAGTATTTTAAAAAAGAATAAGAATATAAAAGCGGCAGATATAATGCCTGCTGACTCGGATCCGACATCGTTGGAAGAAAAGGAAAAGCCGATCATGAACAGCAGACCGGTGATAGTTGGTTTTGGTCCCTGTGGAATGTTTGCAGCGCTTTACCTTGCGAGAAAAGGGTATAGGCCTATAGTGCTGGAAAGAGGCAGGAAGATCGAGCAAAGAGTCAAGGACGTGGAGGAGTTTTGGGAAAAAGGCATCCTGCTTCCGGAGTCAAACGTTCAGTTTGGTGAAGGTGGCGCCGGAGCGTTTTCTGACGGTAAATTGAATTCAGGCATAAAGCATTCTTACAGGACGAGGTTTGTTCTTGAAGAAATGGTAAAGCACGGGGCGCCGGAAGAGATACTGTATAAACAGAATCCTCATGTCGGGACCGACATACTGAGAGAAGTAGTGATGTCTGTCAGGGAGGAAATCCTTGCTCTCGGGGGAGCGTTTCATTTTGAAAGCTGCATGACAGGTTTTGACGTTGAAGATGACCGTTTGAGTTTTGTGGAGATCAACGGAAAGGATCGCATCAAAGCGGAGGTCATGATAACAGCACCGGGTCATAGTGCGAGAGATACTTTCAAGATGTTTAAAAATTCCGGTTTGGAAATGATGGCTAAGCCTTTCTCTATAGGAGCAAGGATAGAACATCCGCAGAAGCTTATAAATATCAGTCAATACGGTTCGGAGGAAGCTGCCGAGATCTTGGGTGCAGCTGATTACAAACTGTCATATAAATGCGGAGACGGAAGAGGGGTATATACCTTTTGTATGTGTCCGGGAGGATACGTGGTGGCTTCTGCTTCAGAGGCAGGAGGTGTTGTCACCAACGGCATGAGCTATCATTCAAGAGATGGCCGAAATGCCAA
>JAFXHN010000080.1 GCA_017536365.1 Bacillota bacterium
ATTGTTTGCGGTCAGATCAACCCTAAGATCGGGATACCGGTCTTGGGGTTTTGTATTGTCAACTATTGACAGTTCCTGTAATTAGCAATAAAATGCATAAGACGATTTTATGACAAGGACAGTGTTATGGATAAGACAAAGAATTTAACACAAGGGAATATAATGAGCACTTTGGTGCGTTTTGCCGTGCCGGTCCTTTTGGCGATGTTTTTACAGTCGCTGTATAGTGGAGTGGATCTGCTCATAGTGGGACAGTTTGCGGAGACTGCTGACGTTTCCGGCGTTGCTACAGGAAGTATGCTGATGCACACGGTTACGGCAGTTATCATAGGCTTTGCCATGGGTGTCACCATTCTTATAGGTCAAAAGCTTGGAGCGGGAGAAAATGAAAAAGTGGCAAGAGCTAACGGAGCTTCTATTTGCCTGTTTTCTGTAATAGCAGTGGCTCTTACTGCTGTTCTCTGCCTGATACAGATTTATTCTGCCTGTTGCTTCATGCCCCGGAAGAGGCATATAAAGAAACATACGATTATATATGGGTCTGTGGACTGGGTTCCGTGTTTATTATCGCATATAATGTTCTGGGAGCGATTTTCAGAGGTTTGGGTGATTCAAAAACACCTCTTATTACAGTATGTATTGCTTGTGCATTCAATGTAGGCGGAGACCTGTTCTTTGTTGCAGTCCTTGGCATGGGAGCAAAAGGGGCGGCTTTCGCAACTATCATCTCACAGGCGCTGAGTGTAGTGATATCCCTGTACATAATTTCAAAAAAGGCACTGCCGTTTAAACTTACAAGAGATATGATCCGTTTTGACAGGCCTATGATATCTCATTCACTGAGACTTGGACTGCCTTTGGCCACGCAGGAGCTTCTTGTGGGAGCATCTTTTCTTGCGATACAGACCATAGTTAATTCTATCGACGTGGTGGCTTCAGCCGGAGTTGGGGTTGCTGAAAAAGTATGTGCATTTATCATGCTGGTGCCTAGTGCGTTTTCTCAATCCATTGCTGCCTTTGTTGCACAAAATGCCGGAGCAGGGCTGAACTACAGGGCAAAACGAGCTCTTTTGTACGGTGTTATAACATCCCTGTGCGTAGGAGTGGTGATGTTCTACGTGGCATTCTTCCATGGAGATATGCTTACAGGAATATTCTCTAAAGATATAGAAGTTATTTTGGCTGGCCACAGTTATCTTAAAGCTTTTGCTATAGACTGCCTGTTCACTGCGGTAATGTTCTGCTTTGTGGGTTATTATAACGGTTACGGAAAAACTGTATTCTCTATGGTACAGTCTATAATCGGGGCTATAGGCGTGCGTGTACCTGTAGCATTTATTATGAGCAGGCTGGAGGATACAAACTTGTTCCTTATTGGATTAAGCACACCTGCTTCCACAGTAATTCAGATATTCTTATGTGTTGGGTATTTGTTTGTGCTGAAAAGGCGGAACGACCCGATGCTGAGCTGATTTTAATTGACAAAAGTCGGAAAACTAATTATATTGGTATGGATAGTTGTCTTTACACCTGTCTATGCCAATTTGTTTTATTAGGAGAAAGAAGAAATGGGAAAGTTTAAAGCATTTTTAAAGAGAAAAGACATTGAAGTTTCGGCAAAAAGATACGGGATAGATGCATTGAGCGCAATGGCTCAGGGGCTGTTCTGTTCGCTGCTTATAGGTACCATAATCAACACCATAGGCACACAGTTTAATTTACCATACCTCAATACAGTAGGTGGATTTGCCACATCAATGGCAGGACCTGCAATGGCAGTAGCTATAGGTTATGCACTGAAAGCACCGAGCCTTGTACTGTTCTCCCTTATAGCAGTTGGGGGAGCTGCAAACACTCTGGGCGGAGCAGGAGGACCTTTGGCTGTTCTGGTAATTGCTGTAGTGGCTGCAGAAGTGGGCAAGATGGTTTCTAAAGAAACTAAAATAGACCTTCTCGTAACTCCTTTCGTTACAATATTTGTTGGTGTTGTTTTATCATCCTGGTGGGCTCCGGGGATCGGTGCCGCTGCAAGCGCAGTCGGAAACTTCATCATGTGGGCTACTGAACTTCAGCCGTTCCTTATGGGTATAGTCGTATCCGTTGCTGTAGGTATGGCTTTAACACTTCCGATATCAAGTGCTGCAATATGTGCGGCTTTATCGCTTACAGGTCTTGCAGGCGGAGCTGCAGTGGCAGGCTGCTGTGCACAGATGGTAGGATTTGCAGTAATGAGCTTTAAAGAAAACAGATGGGGCGGTCTTGTGTCACAGGGTATAGGCACATCAATGCTTCAGATGGGTAATATAGTAAGGAATCCAAGGATATGGATACCTCCTACACTTACAGCTGCAATAACAGGTCCTATAGCTACGTGCATTTTCAAACTTGAAATGAATGGCGCGGCTATTTCATCAGGTATGGGTACCTGCGGTCTTGTGGGTCAGATCGGTGTTTACACCGGCTGGGTAAACGATGTGGCAAACGGAACAAAGGCTGCCATCACAGCTATGGACTGGATCGGCCTCGTACTTATCTGTTTCATACTTCCGGGCGTACTCACATGGCTTTTCGGAAAATTCTTTAGAAAGAAGGGCTGGATCAAGGAAGGAGATCTTACTCTTAATTAATACCAAAAACTGCATTAAAAGATTTAAAATTATTAGATCATACATAGAGGAGCACAGCAAAAAAGTGCTTCTCTTTTTTTATAAAAAGTTGCTAAAAACTATTGCAATATGGAAAGAATAAGAGTAGAATTTAATCAAGGTCAAAGAAAGTCAAAAACATAAATTTGAATATACATTAAGAGGGTGGTTTTATGGAATATAAAGACTATTACAAAATACTTGGTGTTGAAAAGACAGCAACAAAAGACGAGATAAAGAAAGCCTACAGAGATATGGCAAAGAAATATCATCCTGATAAGACAAAGGGCGACAAAGCCGCAGAAGAAAAATTCAAAGAGGCTAATGAAGCTTTTGAGGTTTTAGGGGATGAAGAAAAGAGAAAGAAATACGACCAGTTCGGACAGTACGGAAATTTCCAGGGCGGAATGAATATCAACCCTGAAGATTTCGCATCTATGTTCGGCGGTTTTTCTGGTTTTGGCAGTGGAGGAAACACATCGGGATTCTCTGATTTCTTCAGCGCAATGTTCGGAGGTATGGGAGGCGGCTCCGGCCGTACAACATATCAGACCGGAGGGTATGGCGGTAATCCTTTCGGTGCCGGAGGAAATCCGTTTGGCGGAGCTCACGGCGGAGGGTATAGCTGCGGCGGGGGCTGCGGAGGCGGATGCGGTTCGCATACCGCACCTGAGGTGTCATACGATCTTGAAACAGCTATGACAATCAGCCTGAAAGAAGCATTTGAAGGCAAGTCAGCCAAGATATCATACAATGCAGGAGAAGGCAAGAAGACTATCAGCGTTAAGATCCCTGCAGGAATGGAAAGCGGAAAGAAGATCAAGCTTAAGGATCAAGGCAAAAAGAAACCTGACGGCACTTACGGCAATCTTATGATCACTATAAATATAGATGCCGGAGAAGGAAAAGAACTTAAAGGTCTGGACATTCATGAGAAAACAGAGATTTATCCATGGGAGGCATATCTCGGAGCTGAAAAAATAGTAGAAACTTTAGAAGGAAAGATCAAGGTAAAGATCCCTCAGGGTATAAAAAGCGGGCAGAAGATAAAATTGTCAAACAGAGGGTACAGGGATATTAAAGGAACAAGAGGAAATTTATATATCGAAACAGTTATGGCTAATCCGGAGGAACTGCCGGAAGTCATAAAAGAGGCATATGAATCTGTAATGGGAAAACCTTCATCAGAAATGGGAAAACCATCAGAGGACAAAGGCATGACAGATAATTAAATGATTTACAATAAATTGGGATTGTTTTGTTAATAGGAGAGGATGTGAGATTATGAATATTGAAAAATTCACACAGAAGGCACAGGAAGCTATAGGCGGATCTCAGGAGATCGCGTTAAAACTCGGCAACCAGCAGATAGACGGGGAACATCTGCATATGGCCCTTCTGCAGCAGCAGAACGGACTTATTCCTAAGATACTTAAATATATGGAAGTGAATACCGATGCGGTGATGGCTGATCTTGAAAGCGAGCTTGACAGGCTCCCGAAGGTTTCCGGAGTGTCAAATATTTATCCGACTAATCGTTTCACAAAGATCCTTTTGGGTGCGGAAACTCAGTCAGAGAATTTTAAAGATGAGTACATCAGTGTAGAACATATTTATCTTTCACTTATCGAAGAAGGCACAGGAAAAAATGCCTCTATATTCAGACGTTTTGGGATCAATAAAGACAGCTTTTTGAAAGCCCTTGCAGCAGTAAGAGGAAGCCAGAAGGTGACCAGTCAGAATCCGGAGGATAATTATGAAGCCCTCGAAAAGTACGGCAGAGATCTGGTGGAACTGGCAAAGCAGGGCAAGCTTGATCCTGTTATCGGAAGAGATTCTGAGATCAGACATACCATTCAGATATTGTCCAGAAGGACAAAGAACAATCCGGTGCTTATCGGTGAGCCGGGTGTAGGTAAGACTGCCATTGCGGAAGGTCTTGCGCAAAGAATTCTTAACGGAGACGTTCCTGAAGGTCTTAAAGATAAGACTATCTATGCTCTTGACATGGGTTCCCTCATAGCAGGAGCCAAATTCAGAGGGGAATTCGAGGAAAGACTCAAAGCTGTGCTTACTGAGATCGAAAAGTCGGAAGGCAGGATAATCCTGTTTATCGATGAGATCCATAATATCGTTGGAGCAGGCAGGACAGAGGGTTCTATGGATGCAGGAAATATCCTGAAGCCAAAACTTGCAAGAGGAGAACTGCACTGCATCGGTGCGACAACTCTTGATGAATATAGAAAGTATATTGAGAAAGACGCTGCACTGGAAAGGAGATTCCAGAAAGTGTTCGTGAGCCAGCCGACAGTTGAGGATACCATTTCCATCCTCAGAGGTCTTAAAGAAAGATTTGAGATCCATCACGGAGTAAGGATCACAGACTCAGCTCTCGTTGCCTGCGCAGTACTTTCGGACAGATATATAAGCGACAGATTCCTTCCGGACAAGGCGATAGACCTCATGGACGAGGCAGCAGCTCTTATCAGGACCGAGATCGACAGTATGCCGGCAGAGCTGGATGAGACAAGAAGAAGGATAATGCAGCTTGAGATCGAAAAACAGGCTCTTGGCAAGGAGGATGACAGAGCGTCTTTGGCAAGACTGGTGGATATAGAAAAGGAACTTTCTGAACTCAAAGAGACCGATTCCGTAATGAGAGCTCAATGGGAAAATGAAAAGAAAGCTATCGGCGGAATGAATGATCTTAAACAGAGCATCGAAGCTATAAAGCATGAAATAGAAGAAGCTGAAAGAAATTACGATCTTGAGAAACTGGCAAAACTGAAATACGGTGATCTTCCTCAGCTGGAAAAACAGCTTGAAGAAGCAAAGCTGGTTCAGGAGAGAGCTAAAGAAGAAAGACTTCTCAAAGAAGAAGTAGATGAAGAAGAGATCGCAGATGTAGTTTCAAAATGGACCGGCATCCCGGTATCAAAACTGGTGGAAAGTGAAAAGGAAAAACTCCTTAAACTTGATCAGCAGCTTCACGAAAGAGTTATCGGTCAGGATGAAGCTGTTACAGCAGTGGCAGAAGCGGTACTTAGAGCAAGAGCAGGACTTAAGGATATTTCAAAGCCTGTAGGATCATTTATATTCCTTGGACCTACAGGGGTAGGTAAGACTGAACTTGCAAAAACACTTTCCGAGGCTCTGTTCGACAGCGAAAAGAATATGATCAGAATAGACATGTCTGAATATATGGAGAAACATTCTGTATCAAGACTGGTTGGGGCTCCTCCGGGATATGTTGGTTATGATGAAGGCGGACAGCTTACGGAAGCGGTAAGAAGAAGACCTTACAGCGTAATTCTTTTTGACGAAATCGAAAAGGCTCATCCGGATGTTTTCAATATTCTCCTTCAGCTTTTGGATGATGGCAGACTTACTGACAATCAGGGAAGAACTGTTGATTTCAAAAATACTATAATTATAATGACATCAAATCTGGGCAGCCAGTATCTTATTGATGGTATTATGCCGAATGGTGAGATTCATGAGGATATGAGGGATATGGTTATGAATGAAATGAAACAGCATTTCAGACCTGAATTCCTCAACAGAATAGATGATACTGTTCTGTTTACACC
>JAFXHN010000081.1 GCA_017536365.1 Bacillota bacterium
ATTCTTTTTCTGAGGCATTATGCTGCTTCCTGTACTGTAGGCATCATCCATTTCAACGAATGAGAATTCGCTGCTGCTCCAAACCACCAGTTCTTCGCAGAATCTTGAAAGATGCATCATGAGGATAGAGCAGTTGCTGAGGAATTCAAGCGCAAAATCTCTGTCGCTTACAGCATCCATAGCATTTTCGCAGAGTGCAGCAAATCCCAGTTCATCAGCCAGGAACTGTCTGTCTGTGTTATATGTTGTTCCTGCAAGAGCTCCGCAGCCCAGAGGCAGTGTATTTGTTCTCTTGTAGCAGTCCGCAAATCTTTCTGCATCCCTTGCAAACATCTGGAAATATGCCATCATATAATATGCAAAGGTAACCGGCTGTGCTCTCTGAAGATGTGTGTAGCCCGGCATTACAGTTTCTTTGTTTTCCTCTGCCACGTCGAGAACGACTTCCTGAAGCTTTCTGATAAGCTCGATTATGTCTTCGATCTCATCCTTGAGATACATTCTGATATCTACAGCGACCTGGTCGTTTCTGCTTCTTGCGGTATGAAGACGTTTGCCTGCGTCTCCGATCCTTTCTGTAAGGATGGTTTCAATATTCATGTGGATATCTTCATACTCGATAGAAAACTCGATTTTTCCCGCTTCTATATCTTCAAGGATCTCAGCCAGGCATTTTACTATGCTGTCACAGTCTTCCTGAGAGATGATCCCCTGTTTTGCCAGCATCTTTGCATGAGCTGTGCTTCCCATAATGTCGTGTTTGTATAATTTCTGATCGAATTCGATGGATGCATTGAATTCATCCATAAGTGTAGCTGTTTTTTTGGCGAATCTTCCGCCCCACAGTTTCTTGCCCATACGGTTTTAATTCGTCTCCTTCCTGCCTGCAGGCCTTTCTTGCACTTGCCCGCAATATATAAATACGGGCGGATAAAGATCCGCCCAGATTTTTCTGTTATTCAGCGCTTCTGCACTTATCATCTATTTGTCTTTTTCGTCGAGGCCTGCTTCCATGATAGCTCTGATCTTAAGTGATAATGAGAAGAGGTTGATGAAACCTTCTGCATCTGACTGATCATATACATCGTCTTCGCCGAATGTTACGAATTCTTCGTTATAAAGTGAATATTTTGACTTGGAAGCAACAGCTGTTGCGCTTCCTTTGTAAAGCTTCATTCTAACAACGCCTGTAACTCTTTCCTGAGTAACGTTTACGAATGCATCGATGGCTTCTCTGAGAGGTGTATACCAAAGTCCATCGTATACGATCTGCGCATATTTCTGTCCAAGAAGGTTCTTCTGATACATTGTATCTCTGTCAAGGATAAGCTTTTCAAGAGCTCTGTGTGCAGCATATAAAATAGTTCCGCCAGGAGTTTCATATACGCCTCTTGATTTCATACCTACAAGACGGTTTTCTACGATATCGATAGTACCAACACCGTTTTCTCCGCCGATCTCATTGAGAACAGTCATAAGTGTGAGCGGATCTACTTTTCTTCCGTCCAGGGCTACAGGGATACCTTTTTCAAATTCTATTTCGATAAATGAAGGAACATCTTTTGCCTGTTCCGGTGTAAGGCTCATTACATGGATATCGTCTTTGTGTTCATTCCATGTATTTTCAAGATTGCCGCCTTCATGACTGATATGCCATATGTTCTGGTCACGGCTGTAGATCTTTTCTTTTGTCTGCGCGATAGGAATGTTGTGCTTTTCTGCATATTCTATGCAGTCTTCTCTTGATCTGAGGTCCCAGATCCTCCAAGGAGCGATGATCTTAAGGGATGGATCTAAAGCATGTACTGTTGTTTCGAAACGAACCTGGTCATTTCCTTTTCCTGTTGCACCGTGAGCGATAGCTACAGCGCCTTCTTTCTGAGCGATCTCAACGAGCTTCTTAGCGATGAGAGGTCTTGCAAAGGATGTTCCCAGCAGATAATCGTTTTCATAAACAGCTCCTGCTTTCATTGTAGGATATATATAATCTGTGATGAATTCTTCTTTAACGTCAACTATGTAACATTTTGCTGCGCCTGTTGCATAAGCTTTCTTTTCTACTTCTGCAAAATCGTCTTCCTGTCCAACGTCAACGCAAACTGCGATAACATCATAATCAAATTCAACTTTGAGCCATGTGAGGATAACAGATGTGTCAAGTCCTCCTGAATACGCTAATACTACTTTCTTTTTTTCCATAACGTCTACCTCCATTTATTACATATCAACGTTTTAATTATATATCAAAAAAAATATAATTCAATACATTTACTTACAATTATGAATATTTATGCACGATTGGTAAATAAATATTCCTTAGTCCATCTCAAGAAATCTTGCATATATCTTCTTTTCTTCCTTCAAGATCATCTCAAAGAATGGCTTGGGGTCATTATTGTTTATATGCCTGCTTACACAGGCTCTGTACTCCTCTTTTTCCATAAAGAAAGCAAGAGGGAGAAGCCCTCCGGACAGAAGTTCAAAATTCAGCAACGCCCTTGCAGTTGCTTCATTGTTTTCCTTGAAAGGGTACGCTCTTAAAAACTCATTATGAATAAAGCATCCTCTGAGTATAGGATCCAGCTGGCTGTGCATTATATTATAATTCTTAATGACTTTATTTAATTCCTCTCCTACCGTTTGATGATGCGGGGGAACCATTGCGAATTCTTTCACGATAGGTACGGATTTTCTGTAAATGTCCTCTTTTTCTCTAAGCATCTCATCTCTGCATAATATGCGGTTTATCCGCTCCATCAAAGACAGATCCGTCATATCCTTCAAAGACAGTACACCGTATACATACTTGATCATATCATAGTAATTCCTGACCATTATATGATCCCGTACGGTTTTTGAATCCAGGTATTCACCTTTAATGATCTGCTGTATCTCCTCTGCATACAGAGGTTCACCTTCACGGGTATAAGCCGTATCAAAATCATAAGAAGATTCTATCCACTCCAGTTTTGATATAGCGGTTATCGTTCTTTTCAATTCAGGTTTCTTTTCCAGCCGTTCATTCAAGTCAGATCTCAATTTCGCTAATTTCATAGGATCCCCCCAGTCTGACGATAAGGTAAATACGGTTTATTCTATAAGTTTGCTTCCAAAGCCGCCTTGATATCTTCAACTTTAAGAGAAGATAATGCCGCGCTTATATCTGCAGGCTGTTCATCGATAAGAGCTTTTTTAAGCTTGCCATCTGCTGTTATCTCAGCGCCGTGTGCCTTTGCTCTTTCAAGATCCACAAATCCCACTTTTCCTTTAGCTTCAAACCACTTGAAAGCTTCGACTAAAGGATCTGCAGAAGGAACGCTTACAACACCCTTAAACTTCTCACGGATCTTTTCAGCCGCCATAAATCTCTGTTCTTTATCTGAATCTTTTAATTTTTCACCGTCTTTATTCGGTTTTTCAACAAAGATAACATCTATAGGCTCATTCAGCGCGAACTGTCCGAATGTGAGTATTTCATCATCGTTTATACCTTCGATAACAGTCATTTCCACTCTTACCGGTTTCATTTCAGCCTGGACTGCAGCTTCCATACCGTCCATAGCTTCATCGATAGGACCTCCGCCTGTCATATAGATGTATTTTTCCTCAAAGAATGTATCCAAGAGGATATCCACGCTGTCAAGGCCCGCATCTTTAAGCTCCGCTATCTTTCCGCACAGGAAAATCCCGTTTGTTGTCATCGAAACTTTCTCTATACCTTCTACAGCTTTGACCCTTTTCAAAAGCTCTGTTAAGTCCTTTCTTTCTATAGGTTCACCTCCGGTGAATCTGATCTCTTTTATTCCCAGTGCCGCAGCTGCTTCCGCCGCTGCCGCTATCTCATCTTGCGAAAGCTGTATCTCTGTATCTTCCAGCAGATCAAGATCGTATAATCTTGGGAATTTGTTCTTTCTTGTGATCTGAATCCTTAACTCTTTTATGTCCTTCATTTATAATGCCTCCACGTTAGTCATTGGTTCTGCTTTTTTTATGACCCTTATCATTGGACCGATCTTCTGTATTTCATCCATAGAAAGTACAGCATCATAAGGAGTCTTAACTTCTTCTCCCTGCTTGATAGGGATAAAATCCACCCCTACCATCAGAATTATAGGAAAATCTTCTGTCGCCTGTACCAGAGCCTGAGAAGGCACTGCCACTCCATCGATCTTGGCTTTTCCATATACTATTATCTCCTGCTCCTCTGCCGCAGCAGGTTCAGTATCTTTCTTTTCTAAATCCTTATTTTCCATATTTGTCCTCCACATTTGTGAATTTCTGTTAAATTTCATTATACACCAAGATATTGACTAAGCACAATATATGTCATAAACTAAAATAGCTATGAAAAACATATATTTATCAAAAAATACCGTTCCTTCACTGGCAGAGTATTTGGAGCATAAAGGCTGGAATATCAACATTATCTCAGGGGCTTCCTATTTAAAGACCCATATCTCATCTCATCCTGACATATATATGTGCAAGCTGGGAGTTATGGATGAGGCTCCTGTTTTTTACGGAAACCCGAACAGTCTCGGGTCTGACTATCCCAAAGACGTTCCCTATAACGCTGCCTGCACCGGAAAATACTTTATTCATAATTTAAAATACACAGATGAAAAGCTTTTAGAATATGCCCGCTCATTGGAACTAGAGTTTGTAAATGTGCGTCAGGGCTATTCAAAGTGCAGTATTGCGGTCATAGACGAGGATTCTGTGATCACTTCCGATGAAGGGATTGCCAAGGCACTTAGATTCAAAGGCCTAGACGTTCTTCTCATGCAAAAAGGCCATATCCGGCTTCCGGGTTATGCCTATGGATTTATAGGAGGTACCTGCGGCAGGATAGGAGATGAGATCGTGTTCAACGGCGATCTTTCCGCCCATCCCGATCATGACATCATCTGTGATTTCATTACGTCAAAAGGATTAACAGTAAAATATTTTAAAGGATACCAACTAGAAGACATCGGCAGTGTCATATCCGACACTCAGCCCTGTCAAAACCCTTATATTGATCAGCTCAGATAAAATGAAAAAACACGCGATAATACCTATATTCATCCCTCACGAGGGATGCCCCAATGACTGCGTTTTCTGCAATCAGAAAAAGATCACTGCCAGGACTCACGCAGAAGAAAATATAAATATTGAAGAAATAGCTTCCAGATATCTTTCCACCTTGAAAGATCCTCGACCGGAAGTAATTGAAATGGCAATGTACGGCGGAAGTTTTACCGGCATACCCGTAGAAAAACAGAATGAGTACCTTGCCGTTGCCAAAGATTATAAGGACAAGGGCATAATAGACAAGATCCATCTTTCCACAAGACCGGACTATATAAATGAAGAGATCCTTTCAAATCTTAAAGCATACGATGTGGATGTTATAGAACTGGGAGTACAGTCCTTCGACGACGAAGTCCTTATGCTTTCCGAAAGAGGTCATGACAGCAGCGTAGTTTACAAGAGCTGTGAAATGATAAAAAACTTCGGCTTCACTTTGGGTATACAGCTTATGGTAGGGCTTCCGGGAGATACGGCGGAAAAGTCTGTCTTCTCTGCGAAAGAAACAGTTAAGATTGCTCCTCAGATCGCAAGGATATACCCTACTGTGATAATCGAAGATACCAAGCTTTTGGACATGTACCGCCAAGGTTCCTATTCTCCGCTTTCTCTTGAAGAAGCTGTAGAGACTTCAAAGAAAATGTACAACATTCTTTTTGATGCAGGGATCAACATAATACGTGTAGGGCTTAAAAGCAGTGACATAATAAATGAAAACGGCGAGATCTACGGAAACACCTTCCACCCTGCTTTTCGTCAGCTTGTGGAAGGAGAGATCGCTAAAGAAAAAATAGAAAAACAGCTGAAGGAACTCTGTGATGCTGCATCCACAGCAGATATCTCTTTTATTTCCAACAGCAGATCCTTTTCCAATATGATAGGGATGAAGGGTGTAAACAAAAAATATTTCAAAGAAAATTACCCTAGGTGCAGTTTTTCATATGATAAGAACGATGCTCTTAAGGATTACGAATACAAAGTACAAATAACAAGGGGATAACATGAACGAATCAGAAATTTTAACAACAGTCATCACAGCCATCACTTTGATCCTTTCCGGCACCATTGCCGGGTATATTACAAACAAATATGCAGTCAGATGGCTCTTTAAGCCGGTCAGACTTTTCGGAAAGCAGATCCTGGATGTAAGGATCCTAAGCACTGACGAAAAGCAGGCTGCATTTATAGACAGCCTCAGCGACTGTGTGGAAAGGCGCATACTGACAAATGAGGTCATAAGAAAAGAACTCATCAATGACACTATGAAAGCCCATCTTGATGAGATAGTCGATACCTTTTTAACCGATTCTCTTCCGGAAAGCTTTAAAGAAATAAAACTTTCTGATATGAAAGGTTTTGAAGATACCGATGCATCTTTAAAAGATCTGGTTTCAGGGGTACTGAACAAGAACACAGATCCACTTCTTATCCATGTACTCGAGGCTATAAACATTTCCGAATATGTTAACGAAGTACAGATCATGGAGGGCACAGAGAACCTTTATGACAGCATGAAACACGCTTTCAAGAACAATTATGCAGTTAAAGATCTTCTGGGCAGGATACTTGCCGAGCTTTTATTCTCAGCAATGTTTCATTCAGAAGGAAGAGCTGCTCTAGGAAAGCTTACTTCCAAACTGTTCAACGGTCAGGGAAACCCTCTCGGAGATCTTTCTTCTATGAGCCTTCCCGAAAAAATCAGCCTCACGCTTAAAAGGCTTATATCTTCCGGAGTTTCAAGTCAAATAAAAGACAAGACCGCAAATGAATATATAAAAGACAGCAGCCGAAAAGCTTTGGCCGAGAAGCTTGAAAAAGCGCTGATGAAAAAATATGAAGAAAAATTCAACGAATTCTCTGAAGGGGATATTTCTCCTCTGTTATATTCTTTCTCCGGCAGCGAAAAGGTAAAACAGACATTGTCCGATATTATTTTTGATTATATAGACAATAACCTAAATAAACTTTTCTCAGGAAAGATAAAGGATACCGTTAAAATAGCTCTTGGGAGACTGGATCCCGATCAGCTGTGCGAAGTAGCTGAAAGACTTATGAAAGGCGAGCTTAAATATTTATCGTATTTTGGCGGGCTGCTTGGTTTTATCATCAGTATACCGGCATTATGCATAACACTCGGATACTTCTCTCCCACAGGCTTTCCTCAAACAGCGGGGATACTGGTATTTCTGGTACTCTTAATGGGATTTATCGGTGTGATAACAAATGTCATCGCTATAAAAATGTTTTTCAGACCTTATAAAAAGATCGAGTTCTTTGCGAAGTTCAAGCATACAAGGTGTTTCTCTCAGGGGCTCATACTGCAAAACCAAAAGATATTTGCCCACACTCTTGGAGAGTATATCGGAGCGGAACTGCTCACTTCAGACAATATCCTCAAGATGCTGGAATCAAACAAAGATTCCTTTATATCCACCCTCGGGGATAATATAATGCCCTATATCATTTCTTATTTTGAAAACGAGAACAACCGTAAAAACGGCGCTGCAAAGCTATCTGCATTGCTTTTTAATAAAGCCTCGGAAAACAAAGACCTCTTTGCAAATCTCGTTACAAGCAATATAGGCGGCAGGACTTTCGGTTCCATTATAAATCTAAACGATCCTGACACAAAGGCAAAAGCGCTTGACCTGTTCGGCAGATTTTTGGACAGGCTGTCAGTACCTCCGGAAGAGACCGAAGATGATTCCTACGACTATAAATTCATTGCTTACGCCCTTGCCGGACTTATACGGTCGAACCCTTCACTTAAGGACAAGACCTGGACACTGATCGAGACATTCTATATGTCTGAGATCGCGGATAAACAGATAGGGGAATATTTTTCCCTTCCTGAGCTGTCTGCATCCGCCAAAGAAACCATCACAAAAATATGTAAAAGCAACTCTGCTTTTGACGATTTCAGAAAAGCTGCTGAAGGCTGCATAGAAGAGATAGTAAATAACAGCGAAAAAGTCCTTTCACCGGATCTGATAAACTCTATTTCAGAAAAACTTGCTTCCGCTGTTTACGATACGGTATTATCCGCAATGCCTTCGTTAATGGAAGATATCCACATAGCAGCCATCACAGAGGAAAAAGTTGCTTCGCTGGAAGCAGAAGAGATACAAAACGTTGTAATGTCCTTTGCCGCACCGGCATTCAGGAGCCTTTACAAGCTGGGCAGCATCGGATGCGTATTTGGGCTCAACACATACCTTGCTTTCATCCTGTTGATCGTCGACAAAATCAAAGACAGCAAAGCAAAAAACTAAAGAATATAATATAAGGAGAACAGTATGAAAAAATTCATATCATGGAATGTAAACGGAATAAGAGCCTGTGTAACGAAAGGTTTTATGGACTACTTCAAATCCTCAGATGCAGATTTCTTCTGCCTCCAGGAAACAAAACTTCAGGCAGGCCAGATAGATTTGGAGCTTGAAGGCTATCATCAGTACTGGAACTATGCTGAGAAAAAAGGCTACTCCGGAACTGCCATATTTGCCAAAGAAGAGCCCTTATCCGTCACATATGGGCTGGGTATAGAAGAGCATGATAAAGAAGGCCGAGTTATAACTTTAGAATATCAGGACTATTATGTCGTTACTTGCTATACCCCCAACTCTCAGCCTGAACTCGCAAGGCTTGACTACAGGATGACTTGGGAAGATGCTTTCAAAGCTCACCTTAAGTCTCTGGACGAAAAAAAGCCTGTCATATTCTGCGGCGATCTAAATGTTGCCCATAAAGAGATCGATCTTAAAAACCCAAAAACAAACAGACGCAGCGCGGGTTTCACTGACGAAGAAAGAGAAAAATTCTCTATCCTTCTGGATTCAGGTTTTACAGATACTTTCAGACACTTCTACCCTGACAAAGCTGAGATATATTCCTGGTGGTCCTACAGGTTCAAGGCTCGTGAAAAGAACGCCGGCTGGAGGATAGACTATTTCTGCACTTCCGAACGGCTTAATGACAAGCTGATTTCGGCAGACATCCACACAGATATCTTCGGCTCCGACCACTGTCCTGTGGAAGTGGTTATCGAATTATAAACATAGATAAAGCACCCGTAATACTCTTAACACGAGTATTTCAGGTGCTTTTTTTAAAGTCCGTATACGTACATCAAGATCAAAGCCATTACAGGTATGGTTACCATAGACACCAGGGTGGTAAATGTGACCCCCTGTGCTGCAAGCTTTGCATTCATCCCCTGCCTCTGAGCAAGAGCAGGGACCACAGCCGCCGACGGGAATGCAGAGCTGAAAACAACCATAGCCTTCGGCATAGGCGCCATAGGAACGAAATACAGCGCCGCAAAGGTCACGACAGGCCATATAACCATTCCTAAAAAAGTAACTTTCAGCAGTCTTTTATCCATTATGGTACTCTTTAGATCACTTTCTCCAAAGAGCATGCCTACAAGTATCATTGAAAGTGGTATTGTAGCATCTCCAAGCAGTTCCATAACCTCAAACAAAGGTCCCGGGATCTTTATCCCCGTAAACAGCAGAAATGCCCCTAATACCGCCGCCATCATGCATAGGTTCATCATAGGCTTAGCTATTTCTTTAAATGTCCTTTTGCCGTTGTTCTTGCTTCCTATCTGTATAAATGCCAAAGAGTAAAGATAAAAGGTCAGTACCATATTACATATTACCATATAGTACAGGCCTTCCTGACCGAATATCATCAAGGATATAGGGAATCCCATAAACCCCGAATTTACACTGCATACGACTACCGAGAGGACACCTCTGTCCTCCACCGGCTCTATCTTGAACGCTTTCATCAGCAGCATGGCCGCCAATGCCCCAACAGCAAAGAAAACAATATTTGCCCCTATGACAAATATTGTCTCCTTAATTGTATCCTGAGTAAGCTCTTTAGATGCAATGGAAGTCACTATAAGACACGGGGTAGCTATGACCAGCAGTAAATTTGTAAGATACGGGCTTGCCGAACTCGGCAGGATACCCTTTCTGTTGGCAATAAAGCCTATCCCCAGTATTGCAAATATTTCTAATACTTTAGTGAAAACGACTACCATTATCTATCTCTTGATTTCTTTCTCTTTCTTAATACCATTGATGCAACGATAGCCACTATCGCTACGATAAAGAATGCCGGCATGAACCAGCTGTTATAGCCTTCTTCGTCAGCAAGGATCTCTGTCCATAAGCTGTCCATGTATAAATTTGCTGAATTTGATAAGTTTATATATGCAACATCATTTGCAAGATCTTCAGCACTTGGATAAAGATCCGGATTGTTCTTCATTTCATCCGGGAGCAGCTCTCTAGCCGCTGTATTCGGTGTTGAATAAAGGATATATTCCATGTTATCTGCCGCAACCTGAGGCTCATTAAGGAAGTTTATATACATTTCAGCCGCTTCCTTGTTCTGAGCGTTGGATGGGATGCAGACAGCATCTACAAACAGATTTGTTGCATCCGGAATATAGAGGCCGAGATCTTCGTTTACTTCTTTCATTATATAGTAATCGCCCACATAGTATGTTGCGATCGCAGCTTCGTTGTTCTGCATTTTGTCAAATACCTGGTCCATTACGTAAGCCTGAACCAAAGGCTTCTGAGCTTTCAGTAGAGCTGCAGCTTCATCAAGTTCTCCGATATCTTCAGTATTGATATCAAACCCAAGAGCCATCTGAGCCACTCCAAAAGCATCTCTTGAATTTTTGAACATGAGGATCTGTCCATCAAAAGCAGAATCCCAAAGAACATCCCAGCTGTCTATTTCATATCCTACTTTTTCCTTGTTGTAAATGATAGCTACTCTGTTCCATGCATAAGGTACGGAATATTTCTGTTCCGGGTCGTATATAGGATTTACGAAGCTTTTATCTATGTACTTGAAATTGGGAACATTGTCGAAGTTTATCTCCTGCACCAGGCCTTCCTGGATAAGTCTTGAAACCATATAATCTGACGGGAAGATAACATCGTAATTGTTGGCTCCGCTTTTTATCTTTGCATACATTGCTTCATTTGTTTCATAATTAAGGTAATTGACTTTTATGCCGGTAAGCTCTGTGAACTCCGCATTGATGTCCATCAGTCCATCTTCACCATCAGCTATATATTCACCCCAGTTGTATACGTTGATCTCAACTCCTTGACCCTGGAATTTGCTGTAATATTCCATATCGTAGGCGCTGTCGCCTTCAGGTGCCGCAAAGCACACAGAAGAGAAGCTGGTTGTCAGTACGATCAAAGATACCAAAACAGCTAAAACTTTTTTCATCCAAAGGATCCTCCTTCTCTTTTTCTCTCTAATTGAGCCTTTCTGGCCTTATTTATATTTCTTCTTTCCACGAGATTTACCGTTATAAGGATAAGCAGCACTACAACGAATATTATAGTGGACAATGCGTTGATCTCAGGGCTGACTCTCTTCTTGGTCATGGAGTAGATCAATACTGACAGAGTCTGATGCTTAGCCCCTGTTGTGAAGTATGAAACTACAAAGTCATCCATTGAGAAAGTGAGCGCCATTATGAATCCCGCTATTATCCCCGGTTTTATCTCATGTATAACTACTTTAGTAAATGCCTGCCAGTGATTGCAGCCCAGATCCATGGCGGCGTCAACAAGAGATCCGTCCATCTGACGCAGTTTAGGCAGTACATTCAATATCACATACGGCACATTGAATGTTATGTGAGCTATTATCAGCGTAGCCCATCCAAACTGAAACGGAACGCCAAGACCTCCAAGGAAATCCTTTGCAACTACGAACAGAAGCATAAAAGATACCCCTGTTATGATCTCCGGATTAATAATAGGCAGGTAGGTCATACCCATTATCCCGGATTTTAATTTCCCTTCCATATTGTTCAGGCCGATTGCCGCTGCGGTCCCCATTATAGTAGCCACTATGGAAGATACAAACGCTACTACCAGTGTGGTGAACAGGGCATCCATAACAGCCGCATCGCTGAAAAGCTGTACATACCATTTTCCGGTAAAACCGGTAAATGTTCTTCCTTTTGATTCATTAAATGAAAAAACTATCAATACGATAATGGGCGCGTACAGGAAAGCCATGAAAACGCCCAGATATGTTCTCGCAAACGCTCTCATAGTACTCTTTCCTCCAAATTATCATCGCTTAAAAAGCCTGATACGCTCATTACCATTAATACCAATACCATAAGTACAAGTGATATAGCTGATCCCAGATTTGGATTATACGCATTTCCAAGGAACTGCAGTTCGATGATATCGCCGATGAGCTGATTTCCGCCTCCGCCCAGCATCTGTGAAATTATAAATGTACTTACCGCCGGGACAAATACCATTATTATCCCTGTCTTTATGCCTGGCATACTGAGAGGCACTACCACCTCTGACAATACGCTGATAGGACTTGCTCCTAAGTCCTGTGCCGCTTCTATTACATCGTTTCCGATCTTTGACATTACTGAATGAAGAGGCAGTATCATAAACGGGATATAGTTATATACCATACCCAAAACCACTGCTCCCTGTGTATTTATCATCTCAAAAGGGCCCAGACCGAAAAGCCCGAAAAACTGGTTCAATATACCGTTATTTTCCAGAATAGTCATCCATCCGTATGTTCTGAGAAGGAAATTCATCCACATTGGAAGCATTACCAAAAGCAAAATAGTTCTTGCGGTTATTGGATTGCTTCTGGACATTATGTATGCCAAAGGGTACCCCAGAAGCAGACAAATGACCGTAGAAATAACAGACAGCCATACAGATTTGATTATAACATTGGAATATATTCCTGCCTGAATGATATTATCCAAAGTAAAGGATCCGGCTGCATCTGTAAACGAAAAATATACGATCAATCCTAAAGGAATGGCAACAAACAGCAAAGCCCATGCCACATATGGATATGACGAAGCTTTTACTCTCATATTACTGATTCCTCCATTTTTCTCATAACATGAATATCGTCAGGATCAAGAGTGAGTCCTATCATAGCTCCTATTTCCCTTGACTCTGTAGAATGGATCATCCACTTGAGTCCGTGGCCTTCCATTATTATCTCAAAATGCACACCTTTAAAAGTGATACTTTCAACTTTACCTACTATCTGGCCTTCTTCTACAGATACCATCTTGAAGTCTTCCGGACGTATTACCACATCCACCGCTTCAAGAGGCTCAAAGCCTTTATCGTCGCATTCAAATTTAACGCCGGCAAATTCCACAAGATAATCCTGGTGCATAACTCCGCCTACGATATTGCTTTCTCCGATAAAGTCCGCCACAAACGCATTTATAGGTTCATTGTAGATATCCTCAGGGCTTCCGTTCTGCTGGATCTTTCCATGACGCATTACCAAAACTCTGTCTGACATAGTCAAGGCTTCTTCCTGGTCATGAGTAACATATATAAAAGTGATCCCTAACGCCTGCTGGATACGCTTGAGTTCGAGCTGCATCTCTTTTCTAAGCTTCAGGTCAAGCGCCCCTAAAGGTTCATCCAAAAGCAAAACTTTAGGTTCGTTGATAAGCGCTCTTGCAATAGCAACTCTCTGCTGCTGACCTCCGGAAAGCTGATTGATATTCCTGCTTTCATAGCCTTCCAGATTTACGAGTTTCAGCATTTCTGCAACTTTTATTTTTATTTGTTCCTTTGGTGTTTTCTTCAATCTCAGCCCGAAAGCTATATTGTCATACACATCCAGATGCGGGAACAGCGCATATCTCTGGAATACGGTGTTGATGTTCCTCTTATAAGGCGGAACATCGTTTATCTTCTTTCCTTCAAAAAAAACATCACCTTCCGTAGGCTCGACAAAACCGCCGATTATTCTCAATGTTGTAGTTTTCCCACAACCTGAGGGGCCTAAGAACGTGACGAACTCGTGGTCACGGATATCAAGGTTCATATTTTCTATTACCTTTTCTCCGTCATATTCTGCACTTATATTCTGCAGACTGATAATGATGTCGTTCATGATGCATCCCCCTTTGCGGATTTTAGTTAAAGCAAGTAAATTTTTAAGTAAACCTTGCCAACCCACAGACCTTCGTAACGCTTCCCGCAAAAGGCTTTTTTCTAATCGTAACCGCAGTATAAATACCGAAAAGGCGGCCCGTTTTTAGGCGATACCCATGAATCTGTGATTTAAAATACTTTTTCAGATGCCCGTATGATATTAATATCATACTTGATTCGCATATTTAGTTTTTGCTGCTATACAGCAATATTGCCGAAATTGTTACAGCAAACAAAATTATAGCATATTGATTACAAAAATCAATATGCTATAACTACAAATTGCTGAATTTTGAAAAATTTTAAGAGATTTTAAAAGAAAATCGTCACCTTTCCTCTCGGAAATAGTTGTTGCCCAAATCTTGAGGCGGCTGACTTTCTTTCTTTTTCTTATGTGTACTGAATACTACGATTATTATAGTCGCTACGTAAGGGATCATATCGAAGAGGTACTGGGAGAAGTCCAGTCCAAGTACCTGAAGCTTCATTCCCATGATGCTCAATCCTCCGAAAAGTATAGCTCCGAAGAATGCTTTGATAGGATTCCATGCCACGAATATTACAAGAGCTACAGCGATCCATCCACGTCCGTTTACAACGTCTTCCTGCCAAATAGGGATCCTGATGATCGACAGGTAGGCTCCTCCAAGGCCGCACAGTGCTCCTCCTATAAGGATATGAACGTATTTGTAAAGCTTGACATTGATACCTGAAGCATCCGCCGCGGATGTGTTTTCACCTACAGCCTTAAGATTAAGGCCTATTCTTGTTTTGTACATATATACAGCGGCAATCGCGCACATGATATATGCAAGGTATGTGAATTTGTCCTGCTGGAAGAATATTGGTCCGATGAACGGGATATCTCCCAGAACAGGGATAGATGTTTTCGCAAAGAATTCACTTACGTTTCCGGGTACAGCACTTCCCAGGTACGGCTGTCCAAGGAATTTGGCAAACCCTGTACCAAAAATAGTGAGTGTGAGACCTGTTACTACCTGATTGGCACGCAGGCTTACTGTAAGGAACGCATAAATAAGTGCTCCTCCTGCACCTGCCAGCACTGCAGCCAGGATAGTAAAATATGGATTTGATGTGTTATATGATACAAGGAAGCCCATTACCGCTCCCATAAGCATCATACCTTCTACCCCAAGGTTAAGGTTCCCGGATTTTTCTGTAATAAGTTCACCTACAGTAGCAAATAACAGAGGAATGCCCGCTACTACACAAGATGCAAGGAATGCTGTCATACTACGCCACCTCCTTATCTTTGTGTTTTAAGCTTACCTTGTACTGAATGAAGAATTCGCTTCCCAGTACAAAGAAGAGGATCAGCCCCTGTACAACAGATGAAACTGCACTTGAAACTCCCAGTGCTATCTGGATGTACGCACCGCCCTGGATCAGAGCTGCAAACGCCACACAAATAAATACACAAGTTATAGGGTTGAGTTTTGAAAGCCATGCGGTGATGATAGCTGTAAAGCCGTATCCGTTGGCTATAGTAGCAACCAATGTTTTTTCTACCGCAGAAGCCTGTATCATTCCGACTGTTCCGCAAAGACCGCCGGAAATAAGCATTGCTATAACGATTATCTTACTTATATTCATTCCTGCATATCTTGCAGTTTCATAAGACTGGCCCACTACAGTGATCTCGTAACCTGTCTTTGTGTGGTTTATAAACAGATATACCAGCACTACACATATGATAGCGAAGATCCAGCCTATATTTACTCCAAGAACTGAAGGCAGTATGCAGTTTTCAGTAAATTGAGCTATTCTCGGGAATCCGCCTCCATTTGGATCTATCCAAGGTCCGTACTGCAAATAGGTGACGAACTTGATCGCCACGTAGTTCATCATAAGCGTGAATATGGTTTCATTCGTTCCCAGCTTTGCCTTGAAGATCGCAGGGATAAAAGCCCATATAGCACCGCAGATGACAGCACAGATAAACATCAGCAAAAGTGTGACCGCTGTAGGAGTTGTAGGAGGTACATTAAGCGCCACGAGAGTAGCACCGAAAGCTCCCATAGTGATCTGTCCTTCAGCCCCGATGTTCCAGAAGTTCATCTTAAATGCAACTATTATGCCCAAAGATGCTATAGTCAGCGGAATAGCTTTTACTATAGTCTGTTTTATTCTAAGCTCTGTACCGGCACAGCCTTCAATTATAGAGCTGAATATTTTTATAGGATCCAGTCCCATGATCATCAGCGCCAAACCTGCGCAAACGATTGAAAGGACAACAGCCAGTAATCTGATCAGGATCTCATTTCTTCTGCTGAGGTCAGCTCTTTTGGTTATCCTTATTGGGTTAGTCATCGAGCTCACCTTCCTTCTTGTCAGCCTCTATTTCTTCCATAGAATGGCCGGTCATAAGCAGACCTATATCATCCTTTGTAACTTTTTCAGGATCTACAATTCCCGTCACCTTGCCGTGACAAAGCACCATGATCCTGTCACACAGATCCATAAGCACATCCAAGTCTTCTCCTACGAAGATAACGGCAACGCCTTTCTTCTTCTGCTCGTTAAGAAGATCATATATTTTATATGAAGCGCCTATATCCAGTCCTCTTACAGGATATGCTGTTATAAGGACTCTCGGAGAAGAGTCTATCTCTCTTCCCAAAAGAACTTTCTGGATATTTCCTCCGGAAAGCTTTTTAACAGGTGTTGTAATACCCGGTGTCTGTATATCAAGCTCCTGGACTATCCTCTTTGCCTTTTCTATACAAGGTCCTCTTCTTAAAACGATACCCGGCTGATTCTGATAATCTTTGAGAATAATATTGTGGACAATGTCCATACTCGCAACAAGACCCATTCCCAGTCTGTCTTCCGGGATAAAGCCCATTCTGATGCCAAGCCTTATGATCTCTCTAGGAGTCTTGCCTACTATATTCTGTTCGTCAAAGAAGATCCTTCCTTTGTTTACCTTTATCAAACCGGCTATAGCTTCACACAGTTCTTTTTGCCCGCTGTTAGCCACGCCGGCAACGCCCAGAATCTCATGTGTGCAAAGCTCAAAGCTCACATCTTCCAGTGCATTCTTTCCTTCAGGATCCAGAACAGTTACATCGTCCATCTTGAGGATCTCGGTTTTCTCTTCAATTATATCCTTGCTTATACTAAGATCCACTTTTTTGCCTACTACAAGCTCAATAAGCTGGGATACCTTAACGTCCTTTGTGTTAAGAGTTTCAATGGATTTTCCTTTTCTGAGAACTGTGACTCTGTCTGATATCTCCATTACCTCGTTAAGCTTATGAGTGATGATGACCACCGCACATCCCTGCTCTTTCATATTCCTGATAATATTGAAGAGCTTTTTGATCTCCTGTGGGGTAAGTTACGGCAGTAGGCTCGTCCATGATAAGGATCTTAGCACCTCTGTAAAGGACTTTTATTATCTCAAGTGTCTGTTTCTCGCCAACAGACATCTCATATACTTTTTTATCCGGATCTATGTCCAGGCCATACTTATCGGATAATTCTTTTATTTCTTTAGACAATGCTTTGCCTTTTGTGAAAAAGTTTCCCTTCTGACCGATAACGATGTTTTCCTTGGCAGTCATAACATCAATGAGTTTGAAATGCTGATGTATCATGCCAATGCCCAGCTGAATAGGATCCTTTGGGGATGTAAATCTTACTTCCTCTCCATTAATGGCGATCGTGCCTTCATCCGGTGTATAAATACCTGACAGCATATTCATCAGGGTGGTTTTTCCCGCTCCGTTTTCCCCAAGCAAAGCGTGTATCTCACCGTTTCGCACTTCTAAGCTTACATTGTCATTCGCTTTGATCTCTCCAAATGTCTTGGAGATATTTTTCATTTCTATTGCTAAATTCTGATGCATATTTAACCTCTTAAAAGGGGGCACTCGTTTGAATGCCCCCTGAAATGTTGCTAAAACAAACTCTTTGTAACCTTAGTTAGAAATAGCTGTTACGCCTTTTACTTCTTTTGTGATTGACCAGATGCCTGCTCTGTCAAGAGCCTGTCCTTCTTCACAAAGAACTGTTCCGTCATTGTAGTAGATAGGACCTGAGAATACATTGAATGTACCAGCTTCCATTTCAGCTTTTACAGCTTCGATCTCAGCTTTGATGTCTGCAGGAACTGCATCACTGATATCGTCGATAGCGATGAGGCCTGTAGCCATTGTTCCGTAGTGACTTTCAGGTACGAATGTTCCGTCCATGATAGCTTTGAATGTTGGGATGAAGTACTTATCTGTATTCCAGTAAGCAGCTGTTAAATATAAATCTCCGCAGTCATTCTGTGGGTAGTTCCAGCCGATAGCGTAAACATCGCCTGCTTCAGCAGCAGCGATCTGTGTAGCTGTGGAGTCAGCGTGGTAGCAAACAACTTCTGCGCCTGCCTGGATCAGCTGTTCAGCAGCTGTCTTTTCGATTTCAGCGTCTCCCCATGTTCCGATATAAACAACTTTTACTTCGATGTCAGGATTTACAGCCTGTGCACCAAGTGTGAAGGCGTTGATACCGATCTGAACTTCTGTGTAAGGATGAGCTGCAACATAACCTACAACTCCTTCTTCAGCAACTGCAGCAGCAGCCATACCTGTTAAGTATCTAGCCTGTTCCATTGAACCGAACCAGTTGTCGAAGTTTGTATCATTCATCTTATTTCCTGAGAAGTGTAAGAATGTTACATCATCATAATCTCCTGAATTTGCAAGAGCTTCAAGAGCATCCATGTAACCGTATGAGCAGCCTACGATAACGTTGCAGCCCTGGTCGATAAGGTTAACAGCAGCATCTGTTGATGCGGATGTGTCACCGTCATTGATGTTTTCAACATAAAGGAATTCCATCTGATCGCCAAACTCTTCGTCTGCAGCTAACGCGCCTTCATACATTGACTGTGTGAATCCGCCGTCATTGATAGCACCGATAAAGATGTAACCAACTTTTAATGCTGTTGCAGCACCTTCTTCTCCGCCTTCATCGCTGGAACCGCAACCTGATACTAATGTTGCCATTGCCAGTACTAAAGCAAGTAAGACAGCTAATGTTTTTTTCATTTTTTCGTCCTCCTGTTACTTCTTAAAAACAACTTTGTCTTCTTTTATATTTTCAATGACAGCGAGAGATTCAACGCATATTCCCATTTCTCTAAGCGTTTTCCCGCCGTTCTGAAAACCTTTTTCGATCACTATCCCTATACCAGCTATTTCTGCACCTGACATTTCCACCATAGCAGTAAGACCTTTTGCCGCTTCCCCGTTGGCAAGAAAATCATCTATGATCAAAACCGTGTCGCTGCTGTCAAGATACCTTTTGGATATCTTGGCTTCATAATCTTTTCCCTTTGTAAATGAATGAATCGTAACCTGATAGACATCATCATCCATGGTCTTGTTCTCATGTTTTTTTGCAAATACCACCGGCACCTTAAAATAACGTGCAGCAGAACATGCAATAGCTATACCTGATGCTTCTATAGTTACGATTTTTGTAATACCTTTATCCTTAAATCGGCGATAGAATTCCGCACCTATCTCATCCAGGAGATCCACATCGATCTGATGGTTGAGAAAGGAATCGACTTTGACGATATTCGGCATTCTAACATTTCCGTCTTTTTCTATACGCTGCTTTAATAATTCCATGTCACCAATAATTCTCTGTAAAAAAAAATGGTGCAGGCAAGAGGACTCGAACCTCCATGAAATTGCTTTCACACGGACCTGAACCGTGCGCGTCTGCCAATTCCGCCATGCCTGCTCATACTTACTCGAATATTATACCACTAATTCCTGATTTGTAAATATCAAACCGGCTTTTTTTACTTTCAATACAGCGAAAAACTGAGAGCATTCATCGCATCCCCGAACGATGCGATCGTCTTTGACCGCATCGTTCGCCGGATCATTTTATCTGTATTTTTCCGCCAGTCTTCTGCCTACGAAAACACCGCTGGCAGATGCCTGAGACAAGGAATGGGTAACTCCCGCTCCATCTCCCAAAGCATAAAGGCCTTTTATCTTTGTTTCAAGATTACTGTCTACTTCCACACTTGAATTGTAGAATTTTACTTCTACGCCATAAAGAAGAGTATCTTCATTCGCAGTGCCCGGCGCTATCTTATCCAAAGCATAAATCATTTCAATTATAGTATCCAGCTGTCTCTTAGGAATTACAAGACTTAAATCTCCCGGAGTTGCCTTGAGAGTAGGTCTTGTGAAACATTTTTCCATTCTTCTTTCGCTGCTTCTTCTTCCTTTTACCAGGTCTCCGAACCTCTGCAGGAGCACACCCCCGCCCAGCATATTTGAAAGTCTTGCAATGGATTCACCGTATTCGTTGCTGTTTCTGAAAGGCTCAGTAAATCTGTTGGTAACAAGAAGTGCAAAGTTGGTGTTTTCTGTCTTCAGAGAAGGGTCAGCATAGCTGTGTCCGTTTACGGTAACGATACCGTTGGTGTTTTCCGCAACAACTTCTCCGTAAGGATTCATACAGAAAGTCCTTACCATATCATTGTACTGATCTGTTTTATAAACGATCTTGCTTTCATATACTTCATCTGTAATATGCTTGAATATTTCCGCAGGAAGTTCTACTCTTACACCTATGTCAACTCTGTTGCTCTTTGTATAAATGTCCAGTTTTTGACAAATCGCCGACATCCATTTTGATCCGGATCTGCCTGTAGCAAGGACCACATCTTTTGCCGCATAATCCTCATGAGCAGTCTTTACAACAAAACTTCCGTCGCCGAGGACTTCAACATCTTCAACTTCTTCGTTGAACTGAATGTCGATCCTGTCTTTTGTGTAATCATATATCTTTTTAAGGATCTGCATATTCCTGTCGGTACCCAGATGTCTTACTTTTGCATCCAAAAGATGCAGATTGTTTCTCAATGCTATTGTTTTAAGATCTCCGTTGGCCGTGGAGAAAAGCTTTGCTTCGCTTCCTCCCATACTGCAGAGGACCTCGTCAACATATTCCATTAAGTCTAATGCAGTATCAGTTCCCACATATCTGTGAAGATCTCCGCCGAACTGAGTTGTTATATTATACTTTCCATCGGAAAGAGTACCCGCTCCGCCGTAGCCGTTCATTATGCTGCAGGTCTTACAGTTGATACATTTTCCGTCATTTCTTGATTTTATAGGACATATTCTTTTTTCAAGCCCGGTCCCTTTTTCAAGTACCAAGACCTTCGCCTTGTTTTCTATTTTGGTGAGTTCGTATGCCAGAAAAACCCCAGCTGCTCCCGAGCCCACAACTACGATGTCATATTTCTTCATACATATATCTCCATTATTATTCTACTGTAACGCTCTTCGCAAGATTCTTAGGTTTATCTATATCACAGCCTCTGAGTTTAGCAATATAGTATGCAAGGATCTGAAGCGGCACTACTGCCAGGACCGGAGTCACTTCGTCCTTGCAGTCAGGGATAAAGATCACATCATTTGCCTGATCTTCTATTGCCCTGTTGCTTTCCTTTGCAAGTCCTATCACATACGCGCCTCTTGCTTTTACTTCCTGGATATTTGAAAGCATTTTATCATACAGCTTATCCTGAGTAGCTAATGCCACCACAAGAGTTCCCTGCTCTATAAGTGCGATAGTTCCGTGTTTTAATTCTCCTGCAGCTATGGCAAAAGAGTTTATATATGATATCTCTTTGAGCTTCAAAGAGCCTTCATAGGAGATCCCTACATCAGAGCCTCTTCCTATAAAGAAGACACATTCTCTTTTATACTGTTTCTTCGCTATTTCTTCTATATCTTTTTCTTTTTTCAGCAGAGCTTCCAGTTTTTCAGGCAGGGCCTTAAGTTCCCCTATGATCTCTCTGTAATACTGATCAGAAATACTGCCCTTCAATGTGGCCATATATAATGCGATGAGATACATGCATATAAGCTGTGTTGTATAAGCTTTTGTTGAAGCCACCGCGATCTCAGGACCTGCCCATGTGTAGAATACATCGTCAGATTCTCTTGCAACAGAGCTTCCCACAACATTTACAACAGAAAGCACTCTTGCTCCTTTGCTCTTTGCTTCTCTAAGGGCTGCCAGTGTATCAAGAGTTTCTCCTGACTGGCTCACTGCGATGAATAATGTATTATCATCAACGAACGGATCTCTGTATCTGAATTCGGATGCCACATCCACTTCTACCGGGATCTTTGCAAATTTTTCAATTGCATATTTACCTACCAGCCCTGCATGATATGCGGTTCCGCAAGCCACTATATATATTTTATTTATCTTTTTCAGGTCTTCTTTTGTAAGCGAGATCCCGTCAAGTTTGATATTATCGTTTTCATCAAGTCGTCTTGTAAGAGTTTCGTATATCCCCTTAGGCTGTTCATGGATCTCCTTCAGCATGAAGTGATCATAGCCATCTTTTTCTGCAGCATCCGCATCCCATGTAACAGTGAATACATCTCTTCTTACTTCTTTTCTGTCTGCATTTAAGATCTTTACATCATTTTTTGTAACCAATACAGTTTCATTGTTTTCTATAAGATATATCTTTCTTACATGCTTGAGCAGCGCCGGGATATCTGATGCAATAAAGTTGCAGTTGTTTCCCAGCCCAACGATCAGCGGAGCATCTCTTCTCACCGCAACGATCTTATCAGGTTCATCTGCAGCTATAACGCCTATGGCATATGCTCCCTCCATCATATCCACTGCTTTGTATACGGCATCCAAAAGATCGCCTTCATAGAATACGCCTATAAGATGAGCGATGACTTCCGTGTCCGTTTCAGACTTGAATTCAATGCTGTGATTATCCTTAAGCCACTGTTTCAAGCTCACATAGTTTTCTATGATCCCATTGTGAACTACTGCAATATTGTTGTCTTTGTTGATATGAGGATGAGCATTGATATCAGAAGGTGCACCATGAGTTGCCCATCTTGTATGACCTATGCCTATATGGCTGTCTACATTTTCGCCTTTTATCATATCCTCCAGGTTTGCTATCCTTCCGATATGCTTTCTTACAGCGATGCCGCCATCTTTATGTACTGCAATTCCGGCAGAATCATACCCCCTGTATTCAAGTCTTTTAAGACCGTCTATAATTATATCTTTTGCGTTTCCGTCACCGATATACCCAACTATTCCGCACATAATACAGTTTCCTTTCTTTTGATACTAATTTATCCCAATCTAAGTTCTATAAGAGCTGCGATCGCAGATGCATACTCAGTAATGAGTTTCTGATCGCTGCCTTCTATCATTACTCTTACAAGAGGTTCTGTTCCGGAAGGTCTTATAAGAACTCTCCCTTCACCCCTCATAAGCTTTTCAACCTCTTCTATCTCTTTTTTTACTATAGGGTCCTGCATGTATCTGCTCTTGTTTTCATTCTTTATTTTTGCGTTTTTCAGGACCTGAGGGTATAGTTCCAATTCAGAAGAAAGTTCCGACAATGTCTTTCCTTTGTCTCTGATCGCCTGCATAAGCTGAAGAGAACTCAATATCCCGTCTCCTGTAGTAGTGTGGTTAAGGAATATAATATGGCCTGACTGCTCTCCGCCTATAACACATCCTGTCTCACGCATTTTCTCAAGAACATATCTGTCTCCCACTTTAGTGGTATCTACGCTGCCCCCAAGTTTTTCAACAGCTTTGTAGAGTCCCATATTGCTCATGACTGTAGCTGTAACAAGACCGTCCTTAAGTTCTCCTTTATCATGAAGAAATTTTGCACACACATAAATAACGCTGTCTCCGTCTACAACATTTCCCTTTTCATCAACTGCTATGAGTCTGTCTGCATCTCCATCATAAGCAAGACCGCAGTCAGCACCCCATTTCAGCACTTCTTCCTGAAGCTTTTCCGGATGAGTAGATCCGAATCCGTCGTTTATATTATAACCGTTAGGACTGTTTCCGATGACCTTTACTTCGGCGCCCAGTTCTTTGTAGACTTTTTCCGCAACCTGATATGCTGCTCCGTTTGCACAGTCAAGAACTACACGCATACCCTTGAGATCACCTTTTACAGTAGTTTTCAGAAACTCTGCATATTTTTCAAGAGCATCTTCATCTGCCGCGAGGCACTTTCCTATACCTTCTCCGGACAGCCTTGCTCCACGCACAGCATCTCTAAGAATAAGGTCTTCGATCTCATCCTCTATACTGTCTTCCAGTTTAAATCCCTCATGGTTGAAGAATTTTATCCCGTTATATTCAAAAGGATTATGAGATGCAGATATCACTACCCCTGCCTGAGCTCCGTATTTTTTTACAAGATACGCAACTGCAGGTGTTGGAAGTATTCCTACCTTTATAACATTTGCGCCCATAGCCATTATGCCGGCTGAAAGAGCATCCTGAAGCATGTCTCCGGACACCCTCGTATCCATTCCGATTATTACCGTCGGACGTTCTTCCTCTTTTGCAAGAACAAATGCTCCTGCCTTGCCTAAATTAAACGCCAGTTCCGGTGTGAGTTCTGAATTCGCTATTCCTCGTACTCCGTCAGTTCCAAACAATCTTCCCATATCAAACCTCTCCTTCGGCTGCTTCGTTTTTTACTTTGATCTCTATTTTAACTACTGCAACTGAGCCGCCGCCCCCTTCAACAGGTTCTCCGAATCCATTAACTGCGGCTGCTCCGGAAGGTATCCTCACCCTCACGCTCACCTCAGTATCCTGAGTTATTCCGGATATATCCACAGGATCAGCATTAAGCACAGTTATACCGCTGATATCATCATATTTTCCTTTTATGTTAACACTTACTGTGTCAGGCATTTCCAGTTCTATGCCTTGCGGCGGAGTTCCTGTATACGGTATTTCCACAGCGATCTCTTTCATAAGAGTTTTAGTGGCCTCAACATTTACTTCAGGAGTCAGTATTTCAACACCTCTGACAGCTTTTCCGCTTTCATCCACAGGAATAAGGGAAATCGTTTGTGAATAATCCTGTTCTCCATCCATCACTTTAAGCATTCCTACTACAGCATCGACTTCCGCCACATAGGTGCTTGGGCCGTATACCTGTACCGTTTCCATATTCAATGAAGATATTTCCACATCACTTCCGGGTCTAAGGTCTCCGCTCACAGCTATCTCAACAGGTTTTTCCTCTGTTACCAGTCTATCCACCACAACCACTATGTGTCCGTCCTTCGCAACAGCCTCATCCACATTGCTCGGAGCTGTAACTTTTATGGTGACCTGGTTCTCTCCTTCAACACAGTCCGATAAATCTATTCGGGCAGACAGTCTTACGGCAGTCATTCCGTATATCTCACTTCTCCTGCCTTTTATCACGGCAGTCACCGTGTCTTCAAACTCAGTCAAAACTGTAAGGCCCTGCGCCGCGAGGGCATTCTCCCCTGCAACGGTAAGCGGTACTCCCACAAGAGTCTTTTCTGTTTCCGGATTAACTTCTCCTATGACATACGTCCAAAGGATAACAGCTAAAACTATAGACAGGATTATGTTTATAGTCTTTACTCTTTTACTTTCTTCCTTGCGTTCTTCTTTTATACCAAGGAGGTCTTTGAATGATCTTTTATTCATTGTCCTTCCTCCTCATTTTGCCGAAAATAGGTTTAAAGAAATAGTTCTTTTCCCCGCCTTCCGTCATAAACACGCTCTTTATTATCTTTTCCATTGCAGTGGCATCCATAAATCTTGATATGTTTCCATTTGTAGCCACAGACATAGCGCCTGTCTCTTCGGATACCATTATGGCAATGGCATCGCTCATTTCCGTGACGCCTATCCCCGCCCTATGCCTTGTACCCAGTTCTGAACTGAGATTGTTATTGGCTGTAAGAGGCAGTACGCATCCTGCCGCAACTATCTTGTCTCCTCTTATTATTGCGGCTCCGTCATGCAGCGGTGCTCCTGAATAAAATATATTTATCAAAATTTCTTTTGTTATATCCGCATTCAATGCTGTTCCCGATTCTATTATGTCACCAAGAACTGTAGCTCTTTCCAAGATGATGAGCGCTCCCACCTTATTTCTGGAGAAATATCTCAGAGCGTTCATTATATTTTCTGTTATCGTATCCGTTGTTTCTTTGTTATACTCCGTGAACGGTCTGGAAAGGACTCTGCCTCTCCCCAAATGCTGAAGGCCCCTTCTGATCTCCGGCTGGAATATAACTATAAGAGCTATGGCCCCCACCTTCAAAAGTCCGTCCAATAACCAGTTGACGGTATACAGTTTCAGCACATCGCTCAATACAGTTGCAATAAGCAGCACAATAAGACCCTTTAAAAGCTGTGCCGCCCGGGTCTCCTGAATAAACTGTAATATTTTATATATAGCGAAGGCAATGATGGCAATGTCTAAAAAATCCACCCATCTTACCTGAGATATCATAGTGGTCAGATAATCTGCCATTTCTTTCTCCTGCCTTTATGGAATATGCAAAAATATAGGGCGACAGCATTGCCGCCCTTATATTATTATATTAATAATTAGGTTCTAATAAACCATATTTATCGTCGCTTCTCTTATAAACAACATTTACAGCTTCAGTTTCAATGTTGATAAATACAAAGAAACTATGTCCTACGAGTTCCATTTGAAGTATAGCTTCTTCAACGCTCATAGGTTTGATGTCAAAACTCTTTCTTTTTACTTCCTTGAGTTCTTCTTCTTCGTGAGAATCGTCAGGGATAGCGTCAAACATGATTTCATTGTTTGCATTGCCCTTGTACTTTTTCTGGAGCTTTGTCTTGTACTTGGATAACTGAGAAGCCAATTTATCAGAAACTTTATCTATTGCTGTATTAAGATCTGATGCAACATCCTCTGCTCTGAAAATAGTTCCTTTAGCAAAGATGGTTGCTTCTACTCCCTGCCTGTCCTTCTGCTGAAAAACATTTACTGTCATTTCAACATCTCGGTTGAAGTACTTATCGAGTTTTCCGAATTTAGTGTTAACCAGATTTGTAAGATTATCTCCTACGGTAATGTTCTTGCCGGTAATTAAAATCTTCATTAGTAACACCTCCAAAAGCAAATATACCTAAGCATTAACGGGTTAACTTATTATATCAATTTTTTGATCTCTTTTGTGGAAAATTTGTTAATTTTTTTAAATAAATATTTGAACTTTTTTATAGGTTGAAATTTCAATAAAAAAAAGACCCGTCCCGTACGTCTGACCTGGTCTTTGCCCCCACACTCGCCTGCTGGGAGGCTCGCAAAAGGGTCGCTTTTACTACTACTCCTCTCGGTAATTCCGGCAGGGCTTACTTCTAAGCTGCGCCATGCTCACCGGCCGCTCTTTTACAGCCGGCTTACGTGGGTCCTTTTGCCCGCAACTGGCATGGACTTTCAACCACAGACACGTACGGATCGGATCTTTTTCAATTTTTATTTTTACTATACGGAGATGCAAACACCGCAAGACTTACTTCTGCAGCGCCTGATCCTTTCAATACCCTCGCACATTCTTCCGCAGTGCTTCCCGTAGTAAGCAGATCATCTATCAGCAGCACCTTTTTCCCTAAAATACAGCTTGCATCAGTCACATCAAACGCATCCCTGATGTTATTCCTTCTTTCTTCAGGTTCAAGACCGCTCATAGGCAATGTATCTTTTGTTCTTACAAGATTTCCTTTCAAAACAGGAATGCCTGTAAGTTTCGAAAGGCTCTCTGAGATCAGAGTCGTCTGACAGAACCCTCTCGCCTTTATCTTGTTCTTATGCACAGGAACAGGGATAATTATATCATGTCCCCCAAGGTTTTCAACACACCTTTGCATTATACCCGCGGCATTTTTTGCAACATATCCTTTGCCGCCGTATTTTAAATCATAAATCATTTTTCTGGCCGCATCATTGTATACGACTGCAGCTGCGCCTCTGTCATACTTTGGAGGCCTTGCTCCGCAGTGTTCACAAAATACCGTTTCTCTTTTTTTAACGAAACGTCCGCATCTGACGCAGGTCTCCGGCCTGCTGTAAATGAGCATTTCCCGACACTTTTCGCACAGGCTGTAAATCTCATTCTTTTTTATAGGCTCGCCGCATCCGACACAATAAATATTCTCGGGGAATATCACCTCTCCTATCAGCCGCAGCAGTTCTTCTTTATATCTCATAATCCAGAAATACTCTCAATCTTGCTTTTAAACCAGAATATCTTTCTGTGATCCTGTTATTATCTACCATCTCATTCATTATATCAGGATTTCCCACTATGATCACCGCAAGCCTTGCTCTAGTAACTGCGGTATACAGAAGATTTCTTGTTGCCATAACCGGCGGTATCCAGGTCATAGGCATCACTACTACAGGATATTCGCTCCCCTGACTCTTGTGAACGGTTACCGCATAAGCCAGTTCAAGTTCATCAAAGCGAGTAGCATCATAAAGGGCTGCTTTAACATCCTCAAAGATGACTGTGATCTCATTGTACTCTTTGTCAATGCTTTTTATATATCCTATGTCCCCATTGAAGATCCCTCTTCCTTCCGAAAAATCTTCAAGATTCTTCCACTGGATATCGTAGTTGTTTTTTATCTGCATGACCTTGTCGCCTTCTCGAAACACCCTGTTTTTAAACACCTTTTCATTTATCCCCGGTGCAGGCGGATTTAAAACGTCCTGCAGTTCCTTGTTAAGATTGACCGTTCCGGTCATTCCTTTTTTTACAGGAGTTATGACCTGTACATCTCTTACAGCATCGCAGTCTTTATAAAACGACGGCAGCCTGCTTTTGCAAAGTTCCTTAATGGTTTCAAGTATGCCGGAGGCAGTGTTTCGTCTAAGAAGGAAATAGTCCTTGTCCTTTTCATTGTAATATGGGTACTCGCCTTTGTTTATTCGGTGTGCATTCACTACTATCAGACTTTCTTCCGCCTGTCTGAATATACGATTCAACTTTACAGTATGCACCAGCTCACTGTCGATTATATCTCTGAGCACATTCCCGGCACCAACCGGCGGCAATTGATCCGCATCTCCCACAAGTACCAATCTGGACCCAGGCTTCATAGCATTGAGCAAAGCATTCATCAAGAGTATATCTATCATAGAGGCCTCGTCTATGATTACTACATCCGCGTCCAAAGGAGAATTCTCATTTCGTGAAAATCCCATACCCTCTCCGTTTTCCGGAGAATACACGTATTCCAGCAGACGATGTATTGTCTTGGCTTCATATCCCGAAGTTTCCGTGATCCTTTTCGCTGCTCTCCCGGTTGGAGCTGCCACCGCTGTATCAAAACCGCTTTCGTCAAAAATATTTATGATCGTATTTATTATAGTTGTCTTGCCGGTCCCCGGGCCTCCCGTAATAACGCATACCCCGTTTTCAGCCGCACTTTTTACCGCTCTGAGCTGTTCTTCTTCCAAAGTCAGATCCATTTTTTCTTCTGCCGCACGTATCAGTCCGTCCACATCAGAAAAAATCTGTTTATGCTCCTCTCTTAAAAGCCTTATAAGATTTGAGCATACATTTGTCTCTGCGTAAAAATATGCCATAAGAAAAACACAGGCTCTGCTCTCTATATTTTCTATTCGGATATCTCCTTTAAACGGCATCGTATCCAGGATGTCCTCCACTAAAGATGAATCTACCCCCATAGTGTACACCGCTTTTTCTATAAGTTCTTTTTTGGGCAGATAGGTATGACCTTCTCCTGCCTCTCTTGAAAGGATATGCTTTATCCCGCTCTCGATCCTGTATTCCGAATCTTTCCGGATCCCCAGCTTTTCTGCTATTGCATCCGCAGTCCGAAATCCTATCCCCCATATCTCATCAGCTAAACGATACGGATTTTCCTCTATTATACGAATAGCATTTGCTCCGTATTTTTTATATATTTTTGCCGCATATCCCGCAGCGACATCGTGACCCTGCAGGAACATAACTATAGAGCTTATCTCTTTATGTTCCTTAAAACTGTCACTTATCTGTTCCAGTTTTTTTGATCCTATCCCATCCACTTCAAGAAGTCTTTCCGGGTCATTTTCCATTATCTCAAGAGTGTCCTCTCCAAATCTGCCAACGATAGCTGCTGCTGTTTTGGGTCCTATACCCTTTACTATACCTGATGCCAGAAAAACCTCTATCCCTTCTTTGGTAGTCGGAATTATCTCTTTGTACTCTTCAAAGGAAAACTGAAGGCCATAGTTTGGATGTATCACGGTTTTCCCAAAAAATGAAAAACTGCTGCCTTCCTTTGCGAAAGGCAGGTTTCCCACAACGGTAAAAAGCTCCTCCTGTTCAGTGGAAACAAGAGCCACCGTATATCCGTTTTCTTCATTATGAAATACTATCTCTTCGATACATCCTCTCAGTTCTTCCATTTGTCTCTATTCTCCAAATGTAGGCTTATACATCTTTCGGTTGTCCATAGACCAGATCTTTTCGGAAAATTCACCCGGCTCTACTCCATCAAGGCCATTTTCCATATCGTATATCCTCGCATCAATGATATCCAGATAATGCAGCATCTCTGCTTCAGGGAACATCGGCTTTTTAGGGCTTCCGAATTCCGGCTCGTAATGGTGAGACAGTATCATGTGCTCTATCATTATCTTTTTTTCTTCCGATATGTTAAACCTATTGCACATAGTCTCGATCATCTTGATCCCTTGAATTATGTGCCCCAGCATCTGCCCTTCAAAAGTATAGCTGTCTGCCATACCGAATTCATCAGCGTCTATCTCTTCCACCTTTGCGATGTCATGAACGATGACTCCGCATATCAAAAGATCCCTGGAAAGCATCGGGTATATATCGCAAAGGGTCTCTGCATGCAGGAGCATCCTGTACATATGATAGAGAAGTCCTCCTTTGATAGCGTGATGGTTCTTTGACGCTGCAGGATAATATATCAGCTTTTTGGCATTGTCTTCGATGAGAGTCATTGTAACAAGCCTTAGCTCTTTATCCTTGATGTTTTCCCCTTTTTCACAAACCATATCGTACAGTCTTTCTCCGCTGTACGGCGCTGTTTTAACAAGAGCCGATACGTCCACCTCATCCGATTCCACCGCTTTTCTTATCTTAAGGACCTTGAGCTGTCTCGCTCCGTTCCATTCAGTGATGACGCCCTGGATCTTAACCACATCTCTTCCCCGAATCTCTTTTGCAGAGGAGGTTTCTTCTCGAGTTATATCCCATATCTTAGCAGCCATTTCTCCCGAATTATCGGAAATGACCATGTCGATATATTCTCCGCCTTTATTGGATGTCCTCAGATCACAGCTTTTGACCATGAAAAAATCCAACACTTTTTCATCTTTTTTATATTCACTTAAATTTTTCCTCATAATTTATCTCCGTCTGAAATGATTTATATATATATCTTACATATATAATAGCATATAAAAATGAGACTCGAAAGTCTCATCTTTTTTACTGCCTTTGAGTATCACCTGAGCCTACAGATCCGCTATCAGCTGTTTTAATGCATCCAGTTCTTCCTTGGTCAAAGTCACACCTTTTGACATTTTAGTGTGATCCGAGGACCAGTCTCTAAGATCGTACTTTGGTTCTCTTTCGTTCCAGCTTACCATATTCAGTTCTTTGCTCCAGCCCTTGTCATTGCCGGAAAGCACTCCGATATGCTCTGTTATCTCAAATTTAAGTTCCGCCATAGCCCCTCCTTTATATATGAAACTTATTTTCCACAATATACCATACACATAAAAAGGATATCAACATCTTTTAAGTTCATCTGCAAAAGATGTCAAATATCCTTCTTAATCGGTATTATCCTACAGTTCTATCCTATCTTTTCCTACTCCTGTCATGTAATCAAACGCGTAACACGCAAGGTTATAATCGGAAATAGACGCCATAAGAAGCTGATTTGCCTGCTTTGCTGTCATCTGAGCTTTTTGAACATCTGCAGATGTGTTCATTCCCACTTCATACATAAGTTCCGCCACTCTGAGAGATTCTTTAGCCATTGCCACAGTCTCCTGACTTTCAAGAACTGTGTTGTATTTATCCTGAAGATCTATATATGCGCTTCTGATCTCGATTTCAATAGTGTTAGGCATATTGTCATATGCTAGTTCCGTGATCTTAAGTGCCGCCCTTTGTTCGCTGTAGCCCGGTTTGCCGCTTAACTGATCGAGAGCTATCTTCTGGATCTCGCAGGCATACTCAAGCTGGGCCACACTGAGTCTGTTTTTCAACGCGTCTTTAACTGCCTTGTCCAGATCTATCTCCGGTTTTCCCTTAGGAGTCAACGCATCCGTCAGCACCAGATTTGTTTCTATATCAAAGCCAAGGAGCATATTGAAATTCATCTTTGCTTTCTCAGCCCCGCTCTTAGCAGTATTCACATCCTGCTCAGCCGAAGTAACTGCTGCTTTTTGAGCTTTAACTTCAAGAGCAGTAGCCGATCCAACAGAGTACTTAAGTTCTACATTCTTAAGGAGTTTTTTCTGGAGTTCCAGATTATCTTCACACACCTTCAGATTTTCTTCCGCCTGAAGCACTCCGTAATACAGAGACACCGTCTGATACTCTATGTTGTTCATATCCGCTTCTAGATTATCATCTGTATGAGCTTTTGCAAACTTTCTCTGTAAAGAAACCATTTTTTCATTAGCCTCAGTCACTCCAATGCCCTCAAGATCAGCAATACCTTTTACTACTCTGTCCAGTTTAGCAACTAATTCCGGAGCGTTCCCTTCACCTCCTGCCGCTTCTATATCCGCACTAAGCTCACTTTCTTCCTGCAGCAGTCCCTGAAGCTTGGCAAGACCATTCTCAAGCGTTTTTTCTTTATCCGCATATCCGAA